>CAMQDG010000016.1 GCA_946999425.1 uncultured Peptoniphilus sp. | reverse complement strand
ATTGAACTTCTTGGTATAGTAGGTATGCCTGCTGAATCTATCTATAAGTATCCTCATGAATTTTCAGGAGGACAAAGGCAAAGAATTGGTGTTGCAAGAAGTATAGCTTGCCATCCCAGATTAATTGTTGCCGATGAGCCTGTAAGTGCCCTTGACCTTTCAGTTCAAGCTCAAGTTTTAAATTATATGAAAAAAATTCAAAAGGATTTTAATTTAACTTATATTTTTATTTCTCACGACCTTGGGGTTGTAAGACATATGTGCGATTATATTTATATTATGCACAGAGGAAGATTTGTTGAAGTAGGAACTCGTGAAGATATTTATAATGATCCTAAACATATTTACACAAGAAAACTTATAGCTTCCATTCCCGAAACAAATCCAGATATAAAAGATGAACTTAAGAAAAAGAGAGCTGAAGTTGAAAAAGAATACAGTGAGCAGTACAACTTATACTATGATGAAAACAACAGAGTTTATCCTTTGAAAAAAATTACGGATACTCATTATGTTGCACTTAGAAAGGAAGGGGATAAATAATGTGGAAAACAGTTCTTCGTAGAATTCTGCTAATGATACCTCAACTTTTTATTTTAAGCGTTTTAATTTTTATACTTGCAAAGTTTATGCCAGGCGATGCCCTTACAGGTTCTATAGGTCCAAATACTGATGCAAGTGTAATTGAACAATTAAGAAGAGATTCCGGTTGGTATGATCCTTGGCATGTTCAATATGGCAGATGGATTACACATGCTTTAAAGGGAGATTTTGGAATAAGCACTCAATATAAGCAACCTGTAACAAGAGTAATAGGTTCAAGAGCTATAAATACTTTTAATCTTTCTTTATTTGCCTTAATTTTAATGTATATAATTGCTCTTCCCCTTGGTATATTTTCAGGTAAACATCAAGGTTCGAAGTTTGATAAGGGTGTTGTGCTTTACAATTTTATTTCCTATGCTATGCCCTCTTTTGTACTTTATTTATTTGCCATTTTATTTTTCGGATATACTTTAAAGTTGTTCCCTACCATGGGTAGTGTTGATTCATCTTTAAATCCGGGAACTTTAAGTTATGTTTTAAGTAAATTCTATCACTTAATTATGCCTGCTTCCTGTATAGCTATTTTATCTACAACAGGAACTATTCAATATTTAAGGAATGAAATTATAGATGCTAAAACTGAAGATTATGTAAAAACTGCCCGTTCAAAGGGTGTTCCTATGAATAAGGTTTACACTCACCATATTTTTAGAAACTCTCTTTTACCTATTGCAGCCTTCCTTGGTTTTCAAATAACAGGTCTTCTTGGTGGATCTATAATTGCAGAATCAATTTTTAATTATCCTGGAATGGGCAATCTTTTTATAGATTCTATAGTAACAAGGGATTTTCCTACAGTTAATGCTTTAATTATGCTCTTTGGCTTATTAAACCTTTTAGGTTCTTTATTGTCTGATATTATTATGAGCATAGTTGACCCGAGAATAAGAATAGAATAGGAGGACATCATGAAAAAAACAAAAGATGAAATTTTAAAAACTCCTGCTTCTAAGAGTAAGGGTGAAAAAATGGAAAAAGACAAAAAACTTGAAAATCCCATGGGTTTTAAAGTAATAGTAAAAGAATTTCAAAAAGATAAAGTTGCTATGTTTTCTTTTTGGGTATTTGTAATATTCTTTGCTTTTATTTTTATTACATCAGCTTTTATTAATTCAGAAACTGTAAATAAGGTTGATATTTTTGAAAAATATGCTTATCCAAATTTCCAAAGTATATGGAATATATTGGGAAAAGAAGCCGGCGGTCGTAGTGTTCTTGCCCTTACTATTGTTGGTGCAAGAAATTCTATTTTAATAGGATTTGCTGTAACAATAATAACTACAATTGTAGGGCTTTTTGTAGGCCTTTTTGTCGGCTATAAAGGAGGAGTTGTAGATGCTATAATTATGAGAATTGTAGATTTTATTTCTCTTCTTCCAATTTTAATGATAATCATTGTATTTGTAACAATAGTTCCAACTTATAACGTTGTTACTTTTGTATTTATTATGAGTGTTTTCTACTGGATAGGTACTGCAAGGCTTGTAAGATCTAAATCTCTTTCAGAAGCTAAACGTGACTATGTAAATGCTTCAAAAACTTTAGGCACAAGTGATTTAAAAATTATGTTTAATGGAATACTTCCAAATATTTCCTCAATCATAATTGTTGATTCAACTCTTGCTCTTGCAGGAAATATCGGTATAGAAACAACACTTTCCTTTTTAGGTTTCGGTCTTCCGGCTAATGTTCCTTCTCTTGGAACTCTTATTGCCCTTGCAAGAAGGCCTGAAATTATTCAAAGTAAATTATTTGTATGGGTACCCGCATCTTTACTTATATTGTTTATGATGCTGTGTATAAATTACATCGGTCAAGCACTTCGTCGTGCTTCTGATGCAAGACAAAGATTAGGATGACAGGAGGTATATTATGAAAAAAATCCTAAAAAAAGTATCTCTTTTTCTTGGACTTGCTATGTTACTAACTGCCTGTGGCCCTGCTTCAAATGAAAGTAAAGCTGCAGATACAAGTAAATTTCCACAAGTTATAGAAAATGAGGGAGACGCTATTGACGGCTCAAATCAAACTCTAAAAGTTGCTTTAATAAGCGACTCACCTTTTAAGGGCATTTTGCACCCATTCTTATATTCTGATAATAATGACTGGATGCTTATGCAAAATACTATGGCAGGAGCATTTCCTATTGATGATGAATTAAAACTTATAACAAATGATAAAACTACTCCAATTAATCTTTCATTTGATGAAAAAGCAAAAACTGCCACTCTTGAAATCAACCCTGATTTCAAATGGTCAAATGGTGATACAGTAACAACTGATGACATAATTAAAACTTATGAAATCACTGCTAACCAAGACTTTATTGTTTCATCAAAAGCAACAAGATTTGACTCTGATATGAAAAATATCGAAGGGATAGAAGAATATAACCAAAAGAAAGCTGATAAAATTTCAGGACTTGAAAGAGTAAGCGATTCAAAGCTTATTATTCACTTTAAAGAATTTACTCCATCTATTCTTTGGGGCGGTGGAATTATAAGTGAATTCTCAAACGCTAAACAAGTTGAAGGAATTCCTATGAACAAATTATTTGAATCTGACGTTATAAGAAAGAAACCACTTTCTTACGGTCCATATCAAATAACAAAAGTAGTTCCTGGTGAAAGTGTTACTTATGTAGCAAATGAACACTATATCTATGGTGCTCCTAAAGTTAAAAACCTTGAAATTAAAGTTCTACCAGTTTCTCAAACTGTAGCATCAGTAAAAGCTGGAGACTTTGATATATACCTAAACACAGGTGCCGATGTATATAATGACCTTAAAGATTTAACTAACATTAAACTTGCAGGTCGTCAAGATCTTTATATGTCATACATGGGCTTTAAACTTGGTAAATGGGATTCAGCAGCAAATAAAGTTGTAGTTGATCCTAATGCTAAAATGGCTGATGTTAATTTAAGACAAGCTATGGGTTATGCAATAGATAAAGACGCTATAGGCGAAAAATTCTATTACGGATTAAGAGGAAGAGCTACAGGACCTGTTATCCCTCTATATGGAAAACTTCATGATGAAAGTATAAAAGGATATGAATACGATCTTGATAAGGCTAAAAAATTACTTGATGATGCAGGATATAAAGATACTGACAATGATGGTTTAAGAGAAAATCCAAAGGGAGAAAAACTTACAATTAATGTAGCTTCTATGAGTGGAACTGAACTTGCTGAACCTCTTGCTCAATATTATTTGCAACAATTTAAAGAAATCGGTTTGGACACAAAGCTTGTTGATGGAAGACTATTAGATATTAACAACTTCTATAACAGAATTGAAGCTGATGATCCAGGAATCGATGTATTCTTTGCAGCTTTTGGTATGGCTTCAAATCCCGATCCATCAGGACTATACGGAGCTGATGCAGCTTTCAACCTACAAAGATACACTTCTGACAATCTTGAAAGTGCTTTAAAGAAAATTGCATCTAATGAATCTCTTGATGATAAAGTAAGACTTGAAGCTTATCATAATTTTGAAAAAGCTTTAAATGATGAAGCACCTATGATTCCAATGCTATTCTCTTATATTTATCTTCCTGTTAACAACAGAGTTAAACAATATAACTTTTCATTGTCTGATGATGGAAGTCACTGGGGATGGAATAACATAGAACTTACAGCTGAAAAGCCACTTCCTTTTGAAGCAAAATAATTTTAAAAACAAATTAAAAAGTCTGTTGAAAATTCAACAGACTTTTTTTTACTATTTAAAAAACTTCATATAATCAAAATTTTCTTTTTCTTTTGTATTTGGATTATCAAAAAAATCCTTAACTAATTTTTCAAAAGGTCGTCTTAATAATATAAGGCCTAAAAGGTTCGGTATTGCCATCATTCCATTTAGGGTATCCGTAAGTGTCCATATTTCTTTTAAGCCTCCCACAGCGCCTATAAAAGCCGCTAAGATATATATTATCCTAAATGGTACTGCTATATCTTTATTAAATAAATATTCGCTACATTTTTCTCCATAATAAGACCAACCTATAATTGTTGTAAAGGCAAAAAGGATAAGACCTAAACTTACTATATAATGCCCTCCCCTAAAACCTAAATTAAAAGCTTGAGCTGTAAGGACTGCTCCTTCATATTGACCAGTTTTCCAAAGTCCTGATGAAATAACCACAAGACCTGTTATAGTACAAACTACAATAGTATCCATAAAAACTTCAAAGACAGCCCACATTCCTTGTTTAATAGGATGATCTGCACTTGAGGTTGCATGGGCAATTGGGGCAGAACCGAGACCGGCTTCATTTGTAAATACTCCCCTGGCAATTCCAGACTTCATTGCAATTTTTAAATTGGATCCCAAAAAACCTCCGCTAGCTGCTTGAGGTGTAAAGGCAGATGAAAAAATAAGTTTAAAGGAATTTAAAATATTATCTCTTAAAAAAAATAGGGCTACCAAACCTCCTAAAATGTAAATAAAAGCCATTAAAGGAACAATTTTTTCAGTAATTTCTCCTATTCTTTTTACTCCCCCAATAAGAACAAGGCCTAATAAAATACAAATAACAATTCCTATTATATTTTTGTTAATTTTAAGATAGGAATTTATGTTATATGCAATGGAGTTTGACTGAGTCATGCATCCGATTCCAAAGCATGCCGTCATTCCGAAAAAAGCAAAAATTTTTGCTAAAAACTTATTTCCAAGGCCCCTTTCAATATAGTACATGGGTCCGCCAACTTTTTCATTTTTTGAATTTCTTGTTGAACTTGCAAGAGCAAGACTAACCTCAGCCATTTTAGTTGTCATGCCTACAAGAGCTGCAATCCACATCCAAAAAATTGCCCCTGGTCCTCCAGTTGTAATAGCAAGGGTTACTCCTGCAATATTTCCTGTTCCCACTGTGGCAGCAAGGGCTGTTGAAACAGCTTGAAAGGGAGTCATATAACCCTCTTTTTTATCAACTTTTTCAAAAATTTTTCCAAAAGTGTTTTTTAATATAAAAGGAAATTTTCTAAAAACAATAAAATGACTGGAAAACATGAGAAAAATCCCCGTTCCCAAAAGCAATATTTGTGAAGGATAACCCCAAACTATGGAGTTTAAAAAACTGTTAATTTTTAAGATGTATGACATAAAGTAAATAGCTCCAATAAATTTTATAAGTAATTTTACCACAAATGAATTTACGGTGTTACTATAAATTTTTATTTTTTTTAAATTTTTTTTATAAAAAAAAGGCACATAAGTGCCTAAAAAAATTTCATTTTATTTAAGATTATACCTGTCCCCTAAAATAGTTGTTTCTTTTGTCAAAATATCCTTTTTCACTAAATCATTTAATTTATCTCTAAAATCCTTCTCTGAAAAAGTTAAATTATAATGTTTTTCCAAGTTATCTAAAATATTTGAAATATTATTAAGATCTATTGGAAAATAATTTTCTATCTTTTCCATTAAATCTTCAATTTCTTTATTTCTCATTTTATTTAGCTCATCAAAAGGATTTTCCTTATGAGGACTTTCAGTGTTTGCATACCTTATTCTAACATAAGAAGTCCTTCCAAGTTGAGATGATGAAATAAATACATCACCACTGGTAAGATAGGGAAGCCTTTTTGCTTCTTCTGAAGAAATGTCAGTCTCTTCTCTTATGGTATCAATATCTGAAGCTCTTACAGTTCTAAAAATAAATTTTGAATTTAATTGAGCCGTTATAGTTTCATCAAGAAGGGTTGGCCTTTGGCTTGCAAGAATTAAAAATACTCCGTATTTTCTTCCCTCTTGAGATATTTCCCTTAAAATTGATTTAGAAGGCGGATTCCATGCTTTTGGAGCAAAGTTGTGGGCTTCATCTGTAACTATAATAAAGGGCGGAAAATAATTTTTTTCCTCTCCAAAATTTAATGAATCTCTATAATCCCTTCTAAGGCTGTAAAGTTTATTTAAAACATAGGAGCTAAAAATTGAAATCATCTTTGTTGAGCCTTGAACTACTACAAGTTTTCCCTTTTTTATTCCCTTTTCAATTTCAGAAATGTCTCTATTAAAAATTCCTGAATAAATTAAACTGTTAAGTCTCCAAGATACTCCCCTCAAGGAAGCGTTGTTTACTTTTTTATCATAAGTGTTAAAAAGGTCAAGCATCTTGTTATATTTGTTGTATTGGTCCGGATCTTTTTCAATAGAAAGAATTTTTTCAATTTTTTCCTTTCCTAAATCTTGAGCTTCTATAAGATATTCAAGTCTATTTCTAAAAGTTTCAATATTTTCTCCCCTTTTAAACAAAACATCAACTGCATTGTTCATGGATTCTGAAAGCTCTGAAACGCTGGAAAGTAAAATTTTCAAATCTCCCTGACTTAAATCTTCAAATTTTATACCTGTGTTAACCCCAACTGTAAGACAAATAAATTTATCTTCAAAGGAATCCTCTCCCGTTAAATTTGAAAAATCCATTTCATAATGGGGATCGAGAACAAGACCAGGAATTGATTTTTTCATAAATTCTTCCAGTAAAACTCTTAATCCGAAACTCTTTCCAGAACCTGATCCTCCAAAAATTCCAATGTGAGGATATTCATGCATGGATCTAAAATTAAAAATAAAGGGCAGATCCCTTTGTTTATGAAGTTCTCCATCTTCAAAAGTTTTAAGTAAATTTTTAAATTTATCTGGGCTTCCAAAATATAGGTCATCAGTGTTTTTTATAATTCCTAAAGTAAGCCCCTTCTCTTCATCAATGGGGGTAAGTAAATTTTTAACTTCATCAAATTCAGGAATTCTAACACTACTTCCCGCCAAAATTGGATAGAGGGCTTCTTTTAAAAGTCTAAGCCTTCCAATATAAATTGTATCTTTTGAAAGGTCGTAGCCCATGGCGGTTAAAGATGCTATAACTGAAGAATCTACAAAATCTCCCCCTATTTCAAGGGGAATAAATTTGTTGTAAGTTTGAGCTTCTATAATTTCTCCTATTAAAGGTCCTTGAGCCTTATCGTCAACAATTAAAAATTCATTCATTCTAAAATTTCTGTCTTTTGAACCTATAAATACACTTGTATTACTGGTGGTTCCAAGAACTTTCATAGTATCTTTCAATTTCTCTTATCCCTTTCTGAAATAAAAAATCTTTCGTAATATTGTCTGTCCAATTCGCTTTCCAAGATTTTATTTAAAATATCATCTGTAATCTTAACTTCCTTATCCACTATATCTATTAAAAGAGGTACTCCCCTTGAATCTTTTGGAGTTAAAGTATATACAAGGTTTGCAATTTTTTTAAGCTTTTCTTCAGTTCCATCAACTAAATCTATTCCCACAGCTCCAGGATAATTTGAGGTCCTTAAAAAACAAGAGCTGAATCCATAATCTTTAAATTTTTCATTAACAGTATTTTTAATAAAAATTCCCTCTCCAACCTTTAGTCTACCGAAGAGAATTTCCCTGTCATAAAAATCTTTTGAAAATTTTAAGGCTTTAGATATAATATCCGTTTTTATATCCTTAATAAGACCGAAAACCTCTGTATTATTTTTCCTTGCTGTACTTATTAAAAGCTCCAGCTTTTCTTTTCCGTAAATATAATACCTTACAAGACCTCCATCCATCATAAGAATTTGAGGTTTAAATTTTTCCACAGTTTCCCTTGCAGTTTCAAGTTCAATCTCTGCAAGAAGCTTTTTGGATTTATCTTCATTTTGAGTTTTTTCCTGTGAAATAATGGGAGTATAAACCATATTTTTTATAAGCCTTGAGTTGTCTGTCCCAAGGCCAAGGCCCCTATAAAGTTCAATGTAATGAGGGTAATTGCCCCCTGATCTATTTACTGAACCATCTACTGTAATTAGTTTTCCTATGCTTTTAAGCTGATCTTCTTTCATTTTTTCAAGATCTGAAATTTGTCCTACCTTATCAACGATTAAATTTCTAAACTCTAAATTTTCCATAGAAAAAATTTCAGAATATTTTTCTTTAATGGACCTATTTATATTTTTTACCTGTTCTCTTAAATTTTCATAAGTCATAAATCTAAACTCTCTTTATAAACTGTATTTTTCTTTAAATTAAACTTGTCAGCAATTTCTTTTACTGCTTGAGAATTTGTCATTCCCTCATCTATTAATTTTCTAAGCTCTTCTTTTATATCAAGGGTAAAAACCTCTTCTTCCTTAGATCCTTCAACTACTATAACAAATTCGCCCTTTTCTTTTATTTGTCCTTCTAAAATTTCTGAAACCTTTCCTCTTAAATTTTCCTCATAAATTTTTGTAAGTTCTCTTGAAATGGAAATTTTTCTGTCCCCTAAAATTTTTTCAATGGATTTTAAAGTTTTTATAATTCTGTGAGGAGCTTCATAAAAAATAATAGTTGACCTTAAACTTTTTAAACTTTCAAGTTCCTTTTCTCTTTTTCCCTCTCTTGAATCTAAAAAACCATAAAAATAAAAATGTTCCGTATCGAGACCTGATGCAACAAGAGCTGTAAGAGCAGCATTAGGCCCCGGCAAAACTGTAAATTCAATATTTTCTTCAATAAGTCTTTTAACAAGTATAGCTCCCGGATCACTTATGCCCGGCATACCTGCATCTGTTATTAAAGCTATATCGCTTTTTTTTGCCAGCTCTATTAATTTTTCCGACTGTTTTATTTCATTAAATTTTTGATATTGTATAAGTTTTTTTTCAATTTCAAAATGTTTTAAAAGTTTGCCGCCTATTCTCGTATCTTCACAGGCAACATAATCCACACTTCTTAAAACTTCCAGGGTTCTTAAAGTTATATCTTTCAAATTTCCTATTGGGCTAGGACAAAAATAAATCATCTTTCATCACCATAAATACTAATTAAATCTTCTGTCATCTTTCCATCTTTATATAAAATTAAATCTCTTTCTATTTTTAAGGAAATATTGGCTCCCTTTTTGGCCTCTATTAAAAATATTTTTGCATCTGCATTTTCAGTATTCCTCACAAGTTTAAGCCTCTTAGGTTCAAGTTTATTTGCCCTTAAAATACTTATAAGTTCAGCTAATCTATTTGCTGGAAATACCATATTTATTGAGCCTTTAAATTTTAAAGTTTTTACAAGAGAAGCTATTATAATGTTTAAATCATCTGAATGCCTTGCATCTTTAGTTGAGTCTTTTGATTTTAAAGATTTACTAAAATATGGAGGATTAAATATAATTCCATCAAATTTCTCATTATACTTTTTCCACAGGTCTTTTAAATCACAATTAATTATTTTTATTTTTTCTATTTTATTTTTTAAAATTGATTTTTTAAATAAGTCCAAGGCATTTTCATCTTTATCAACTCCGCAAACCTTTTCAACCCTATCTATAATTCTAAGGGATAAAATTCCATTTCCACATCCTGCATCTAAGATAAGACCCTTTACATTAGCAAAACTTGACAAAATTATGGAATCTGTACAATATCTAAAGGAGTTTTTTCCTTGATATATAAAATATTTGCTCCCTGGCACAATATCTAAACTTAATAAATTATTATCACACATAAATATATTTTATCATCAGATAAATTCTTTTTAAAGAATACAATTATAAGGGTGGTAATATCATTATCATTATTTGTGACTTTAGTCACTGTTATCTTATTAAATCGCTATTTTATAGGATTTATCTAATTTATAATCTTTATCATTTAGTAAAAATAATTCTTAAATTATTGTAAATTTGATAATGCAATGTTATAATTAGTCCGTAAGTAAATAAAAAAATAGTTTATGGAGGTGCTTTATGGCTCATATTATTACAGATTCTTGCATCGCTTGTGGTGCTTGCCAACCTGAATGTCCAGTAGGATGTATTTCTGATGGTGACATCTACGTAGTTGATCAAGATCAATGTATCGATTGTGGTGCTTGCTCAGCAGTTTGCCCAACAGGAGCAGCTCAACCGGAAGCATAATAAAGACATAAAAAAAGACGATCTTTTTAGATCGTCTCTTTTTTTATATCTTTTTCTCCGATTTTAAAAATCGTAAATATTATTGCTAAAACAATTGAAGGTATAATCCAAACAAAAGGTCCAAAGCCATCTGGCAATAATCTTCTTATAAAAAAGTAAGGTTCTATTTTTTGTCCGAAAATTCCTGAAATAACTCCTAAAGAAGGAATAAATGCCCCTATAACCGCTCCTATTTGTGTCGATCTTCTTCCTAAAATCTCCTTAAAAACATTTGAAAAAATTAAAACAATTACTACTGGATAAAGAGAACTTAATATTGGGGCTGAAATAGCTACAATTTTATCTACTCCTGTTACTGCAAAAAATCCAGAAAATAGGCTTGAAATTATTACAACTAAACTATAAGACAACTTTCCCTTTGAAAATTCATTAAAAAATTCGCCAACTGTTGCAGTAAGACCTATTGCCGTTGTAAGACAAGCTAAAGTCATGGCAACTGCAAGAATTAAATTGCCCGCACTTCCTAAAAGTCTACTTGTTGTATAAATTAAAAATTCACTTCTAGCCATATTGGAAAGATTTAAAGATGAAGCAGTAGCTCCCATATATAAAAGCCCACTATAAATTATAGATAGGCCTAGTCCTGCAATAATTGCAGACTTAATAGTGGAAGTTAAAATTATTCTTTCATCTTCAATCCCCTCGTTTTTATATCCGTCAATTATTATTTTTGTAAATACCATAGTTGCCAGGGCATCCATAGTTTGGTAACCCTCAATAAAACTTGAGGTGAAAACAGATTTAAGTCCAAAATTTTCTAAGGGTCCAATTGGTGTTGATATTGCTTTAAATATTATAATTCCCAATACTATTAAAAGAATTGGCGTTAAAAGTTTTCCCAAACTACTTACTATTTTTTTAGGTCTTAATACAAAAAATAAAACTATGGAAAAAAATATAAGAGATGAAAGCAAGGGATTTAAATTTTTAACAATAGACCCTTGAAATATCTCATAAGTTGTTGCGGCAGTTCTTGGAATGGCAAGACCTGGTCCTATAGCTATTAAAATTATTACTCCAAAAATAGAAGAAAACTTTTCTCCTATTTTATTTGCAACATTATCCATAGTTCCGCCTGCTCTTACTGTTGCAATTACCCCAAGCATTACAAGGCCCACTCCTGTTGCTAAAAATCCTAAAATTGCCGGTATAAATTGGTGGCCTGTATCTCTGCCTAATACCGGCGGAAATAATAAGTTGCCTGCTCCGAAAAACATGGACAGTAATGCGAAGCCCGAAAACAGTATATTTCTTTTTTCTTTCATATCTTCTCCTTAATTTGATTTATGCTCTTATGCTATAATATCACTTGAGGTGAAATATGGAAACAACAAATCAGTTATCTAAAGAACTGAATATAGATTTAAAAATAATAGAAGACACTGTAAAGCTTTTAGATGAAGGTAACAGTGTTCCCTTTATTGCAAGATATAGAAAAGAAATAACCGGTGGTTTAAATGATGAAGAGCTTAGAAAACTTGAAGAAAGATTAAATTATTTAAGAAATTTAAATAAAAGAAAAGAAGAAATTTTAAGACTTATTGATGAGCAAGGTAAACTAACTCAAGAAATACAAAATGATATAGAAAATGCAGATGTTCTTTCAAGTCTTGAAGATATATATAGACCTTTTAAGAAAAAGAAAAATACTCGTGCAAGTCTTGCCAAAGAAAAGGGCTACGAAATTTTTTCGGATATGATTTATAAGGGACTTGACCTTGAAGAAATCTTTAAAGAAATAGATTCTTTTATTGAAAAAAATAATTCTCCTGAAAATTCTAATGAAATTTTGCAAGGTGCCTGCGATATTATATCTGAAGATATTTCCGATAACCCCATGTACAGAAAAACTATAAAGACTCTATCAAAAAGATTTGCTTCTATAGTATCTCAAATAGGAAAAAATCCTAATGACATTTACAAAATGTATGAAGATTTCTCAGAACTTATAAGAAATATTCCAAGCCATAGGATTCTCGCCTTAAATAGAGGAGAAAAAGAAGAAGCCTTAAAGGTAAATATAGTTTTTCCTGAAGATCTTATTTTTAATAATATAGCCATGGACTTCTTAGATGGAAAACTCAATGACCTTAAAAGCGAAATCCTAAAAGATGCTTTAAAAAGATTAATTCTTCCCTCTGTCGAAAGAGAGCTTAGAAGTGATTTAACAGAAAGTGCAGAAAATGAATCTATAGAATTATTTGGACTTAATCTGAAAAATCTACTTATGATAAGACCCCTTAAGGATAAGGTATTAATGGCTCTTGACCCAGGTATTCGTACGGGAACTAAAATGGCAATCCTGGACAAAAATGGAAAATTTTTAGATAATGATGTTTTCTATATAGCCGGTCATCAAGGTAAAAATGAAGAGAGTAAAATTCTATCCTACCTTGAAAAATATAAGGTTCAAGTAATTGCCATAGGAAATGGAACAGCTTCAAGAGAAGTGGAAAGTTTTGTGGCAGATGTGCTTAAAAAGAATAATTCAGATGTAAAAAGAGCCTTTGTAAATGAAGCCGGTGCTTCAATTTATTCAGCTTCCAAAGAAGGTACTGAAGAATTTCCAAACCTTGATGTAACTGTAAGAGGGGCAATAAGCATAGGAAGAAGACTACAAGATCCCCTTGCGGAACTTGTAAAAATTGAACCTAAACATATAGGGGTTGGTCAATATCAACATGACCTCAACCAAAAAAAATTAACCGAAAAACTCTCAGGAGTTGTTGAAGATTGTGTAAATACTGTGGGAGTAAATTTAAATACAGCCTCAGTTTCCCTTCTTTCATATGTTTCCGGCATAAGTAAAAGTATAGCTAAAAATATAGTTGCTTACAGAGATGATTTTGGTTCTTTTAAAAATAGAAAGGAACTTAAAAATATAAAGGGTTTGGGTCCAAAAGCCTATGAACAGTCCGCAGGCTTTTTAAGAATCTTAGGTGGAGATGAACCTTTAGATATGACTGCAGTCCACCCTGAGAGCTACGAGATTGCCCGTAAACTTAAGGGAAATGAAAAAGCTGACCAAAACCTTGCCCAAAGTTTAAACGTGGGCTTATACACCCTAAGAGACATTTTAGAAGAACTTAAAAAACCTGGCCGTGATCCAAGAGATGACCTTGAACCAGTATTTTTAAAAAGCGACCTTTTAAGTATTGACGATTTAAAAATTGGCGACAAATTAAAGGGTACTGTAAGAAATGTAGTTGACTTCGGTTGTTTTGTAGATATAGGTTTACATGATGACGGGCTTGTTCATATTTCCAACTTATCTGAAAAATTTATAAAGCATCCTTCCCAAGTTGTAAGTGTTGGAGACATAATTGATGTAGAAGTTGTTGAAATTGATAGGGACAGAAATCGTATAGGCCTTAAAAAAATTAAATAAAATATTTTTTATTAAAAAATGCAAAGCTTAAATCTTAAATTTATAAAGTTTTGCATTTTTATTTTTGTTTTTGTCAATAAAGTTTTTTTATGTTATAATTGTTTCCTGAAGTTTGGAGAGATGACCGAGCGGCTGAAGGTGCACGCCTGGAAAGCGTGTATACGAGAAATCGTATCAGGGGTTCAAATCCCCTTCTCTCCGCCAGTTTTAAATTTGCCGTGCTAAATGGGGAATTAGCGATGCCTTGTAACCTGCAATTCGCTGTAGCAGGATTGAAGCCTTATGGAGGGTAAATTTTTGTATAGTCAGCCCCATAAAAGTGGTGTTGAAGATTGGGTCCTACGCAACGAATGCTCATGAACCGTGTCAGGTCTTGACGGAAGCAGCACTAAGTGAGAAGTTTCGTGTGCCGTGGGAGTGCCTGGTTGGAGCTAACTCTATGGGTACCGTATATGAATTTTATTCGATATAGGGTGCACGGCTACATAAAAAACACAGAGTGTACACTCTGTGTTTTATTTTTTAATATTTAAATTCTTCTGCCATTTTTGTTTTTTCTATTAAATCCCTATAAATTTTTGAGCTTTTTATAAGATCTGTATGTCTTCCTTTCCCTTCCACAAATCCATTTTCCATAACTACAATTTTATCTACATTTTCAATGGATTTTAGCCTGTGAGAAATTATTATTACAGTCTTATTTTTTATTAATCTATTTAAAGATTCCTGAATTTTTTTCTCATTATCCACATCAAGGGCAGCTGCTATCTCATCAAGAATTAATATAGGTGCATCTTTTAAGAATGCTCTTGCTATGGAAATTCTTTGTCTTTCTCCTCCTGAAAGCTCTGCTCCATTTTCCCCTATCAAGGTATTAAAACCTTCAGAAAGTTTTTCTATAAATTCGCAATTAGCCAGCTTTGCCGCTTGAATTACTTCCTCATCTGAAGCTGATTCTCTTCCTATCCTTATATTTTCCATAAGACTTGTATTAAACAAAATTACATCTTGAAAAACAATTGAAATATTTTTATAGAGAGCCTTCGTTGAAATATTTTTTATTTCTTCTCCCCCTATTAAAATTTTTCCCTTATCATAATCATAAAGTCTTGAAATAAGTCTTAAAATTGAAGTTTTGCCACATCCTGATGGACCTACAAGAGCCGTTACCTCATCTTGTTTTGCTACAAAGCTTATATCTTTTAAAACCTCCTCATCTTCTTTATAAGAAAATCCAACATTTTTAAGTTCCACATCAAAATTTTTTAAATCTATGTCTTTTCCCTTTTGGGTTTGACTTTCTTTTATTTCTCTTATCCTTTCAATTTTAGGATCCAAGTAAAAAATTTCTAACAAAAACTCTTTTGAGCCATCTATGGCTTCCCTTATTTTTATAGCTGCAAGGAGATATCCTATAAGATATAAAATATCTATTTGACCCCTTATTATAAGAATACTTCCCACAAAAATAACAAGTCCTAAGTTTATAAAAGTAAAGAGTGTGGAAACACCCATTATTAACATATTTACCCCTTCAGTTCTAAAATGTATTTTTTCACTTTCTTCCATTTTCTTAAAAAGAACTCTCTTTAATTTATCAGAAAGATTAAAGGAATTTATTTCTTTTGACATTTCTATTGCTTCTTGAAAGGCCTCTGAATTTTCCCTTAAAACATCATAATATTTTTTATTTGCCCTTACTGATATTTTTTTAGCTAAGGGAATTACTGAAAAAGAAATTATAGTTGGAAGTATAACTGCAAGACCCATTTTAAAATTTCCAATTAAAAGTAAAATGCTTATTAAGGGAATGAAAAATAAAAGTCCTCCCCCCTTAGGAATGGCATGACTCATAGCATGTTCTATTCCGTCTACATCAGCCATAATAGTTTGAGATAAATCACTTAAATCATGTTTGGAAAAATATGACATAGGAAGATTTGAAAGTTTTTCTCCTATATCAATTCTCAAATTTTCTGATTCCTTATAAGTTGTGTTGTATTGTTTTTCATACTCATAGGACAGTAAAAAATACATAATTATTAAAGTTGCAATGGAAAGACCTAAATATAAATAGGGACTTTTTATTTCTTCTTTAAGTAGATGCTCTACAAATAGCATTAATAAAATTGCCGGAAGCATATTTATACAATATACAAAGAAACTTGCAAAAATAGCTTTAACTGCATCCTCCGCTCCCTGATCAGTTAGAGAAAATCTTTTTTTCATATAATTTTTCATTTTTACACCCTCCAATCATTTGCAACTTTATATTCTTCCTGCAAGATCTTATATTTTCCATTTTTTTCCATAAGTTCTTTGTGGGAACCTCTTTCAATTATTTTCCCATCTTCTAATACTAAAATTTCATCTAAAGCTTTTATAGAAGTTAGTCTATGAGCTATCATAATGACCGTTTTATTTTTCATTAGATTTTTAAAAGCTTTTTGTAATTCATATTCATTATCCGCATCAATTGCTGCCGATGCCTCATCCATAATTACAATTTGAGAATCTTTTAAAATCGCTCTTGCAATAGCAAGTCTTTGTTTTTCACCACCAGAAAGATAAACTCCTTTAGATCCTATAATTGTATTTTCCCTTTCTTTAAACTTCTCTAAAATCTCCATACAGCCTGCATCTTTCAAAGCTTTCATAACCTCTTCTTTAGTTGCATTTTCTTTTGCTAAAGCTACATTTTCATAAATAGATTTTTTAAATAATTTACTATCTTGAAAAACAAAGGCTATATTTTTTATCAAAGCTTCTTTTTTATATTTTTCTATAGGTTTTTTTCCTATTAAAATTTCTCCACCATCAACTTTATAAAAACCTGAAATTAATTTTGCTATTGTGGATTTTCCTGAGCCTGATGAACCTACAAGGGCATAAGACTTATTACCTTCAAGATTAAATGATAAATTTTTTAAGACCAATTTTTCTTTATAGGCAAAATCCACATTTTTAAATTCTATGGAATAATCTTCAAAAATTGTTTCTTCTCCATAATTTAAAGTGTCCTTTCCCATATCTTCGTAAAGGTTATTTAAAGTATCTATGGCATAATTTGCCTGAAAAGAATACATGGAAACCCACATTATTTTCATAAAAGCTACAAACATAAGGCCCGACAAAAATAAAACCATAACAAGGTCTATAACAAGATTTTCCTTAGGACCTAATTTTGAAAAATTTAAAGATATTGGAACTAATAAAATTGTAATAAGTCCGAAAAAAATCCATTGGTATGTAACATAGATTTTTTTACAGGACAAAGAATAATCATAGGCATACTTGGCATAATCTTTTATCATTTTTACTAAATTTTTCATAGAATAAAGAGATGTGCCAAATATTTTTATTACTTGCATTCCCCTTACATATTCCACAGTTTCTGCAGATAAATTATCTAAGGCCTTTTGATATTTTTCCATAAAAGTTTTTTCTCCCATCATAAGGGATAGAAGAAGTCCAGATAAAATTGAAAGAATTAAAATAATTAGTCCAACCCTTAAACTTATAAAAAATCCTAAAATTAAAATTAGAATAGGCATTGAAAAAGCCTGAGAATTATCCGGTATTAAATGGGCCACTATCATATGAGTTTGTGATGCATTATCATCAATAGCTTTTCTTGTAGGTCCTGAGGGATTGAGATCAAAAAATCTGAAACTTGCATTGCAAAGTCCCTCTATGCCTTTTTTTCTCAAATTTGTTTCAAGTCTAAAGGCTAATAAGTGGGAAGAAATTCCCGAAAAAAGATACAAAAGCATGGACAAAGTTAAAAATACAACTGTTTTTATTGCAACTTCTTTTGCATAATTAAAATTATTTTCCAAAATTGCCGCTTTTAAAAATTTATAGATTAAATAATAAGCGTAAACATTTAAAATTGCAGAAATAAGAGAAAATAAAATTGCAAAATATCCATAAATTTTTTCTTTTTCTACAAATGAAAAAAGTTTTTTATAAGTTTTCATATATCCTCCTTTTTATTTTTCGAATATGATTTTTATTTGTAATTGCTTATGAGAAAATTGTATAATCTTTTTAGAAATGATACAATCTATCATTCACAAAAATGTCTTTTCCTGTTATTGTCTTTTTGTGTTAATTTTTGGAGGAAATATGGAAATTTTTTCAAGTTATGAAGATTTGGCAAAATTTTATCTTAATAAAAAAGTTTTAGATTGCAAAAACTTTCCCAACATAGGTACTGTCTATTATGGAGATAATGAGTTTTATAAAGGCTATTATTGGTTTTATGAAAATGACAAATTTGTTTTTGATATACATGATTTTTTTATTAAGAAAGATTTTATTGAAGAATTTTTTAAAATTGATCATCTTTTTTTATTGGCTTCAAGTTACATAATGTCAGGCTCTGGAGAGTGGATTAATCCCTATAAGCCCATTGATGCAAATTCAATTTTTATTTTAGATCCATCAGATACTAAGACAAAATATTTGCTTCATGGAAACAGCCACTATTTCATTATAGGTGTTAAATTTAAGGAAAATTTTTTTGATGAAGAAATGCTAAAAAAAATTAAGCTTAAAAAAAATGATTTATCTGAAATTTTTATTTCCACTCAAAATTTTATAAATAAAAAAATTTCTAAAGTAGCTAATGAAGTTTTGAATTGCAAAATGGAAGGTATAAGTGCTGAAATTTTTTTACATTCAAAAGCTATTGAATGGCTAAGCATTACTTTTGATGCCTATTTTAATGCTTCAAATAATGAGAACTTTTTTAAACTTGATAAAGAAGCTATTGAAAGTGTTGCTAAATATTTAGAAGATCATTTTTCTTTAAAGGTAAATCTCAATATTTTGGAACAAATTTCCGCTATGTCTTCCACCAAACTTAAAACTACTTTTAAAAAGAAATATAAAATGACTATAACTGAATTTGTTCAAAGAAAAAGAGTTAATGTAGCTGAAAACTTTCTTCTTAATACAGATATGGAAATAAAAGATATTGCTAAGGCTGTGGGATATAAATCTCAAAGTAGATTTTCTCTTATTTTTAAGCGTTATAAGGGTATCTATCCCAAAGAAATAAGAAAATTTGCAAAGTTAAATAAAGGCTAAATTTAATAATTTCACATTTAGAAATTATCTTTTAATTTTTTTAATTGACAATAATTATCAATACTGTTAAGATTGTGTCGTTGATTTTATTAGGAGGTAAAAAATGAAAAATATTAAATTCTTAGCACTTGTTTGTGCTATATCAACATCGCTTTTCCTTTATGGATGCTCAGACAAAAAAGATGCTAATGCAAATAAAGGAAATAATCAAAGTACTCAAGTATGCCAAACTGAAAATAAGGATTCAGAAAAATCAGAAGAAGTTTCTATGGCTGATTGGGCAGGAGAATGGAACAACATGGGTGGATATTTAGAAAGACCTGAAGTTCAAGATGCTTATAAAACTCTTGGAGAAAAGGAAAATATGTCTGCTGATGAAGCTAAATCTATGTACTTAGAAAAAAGAGCTTGTGAATTTGATGGTTTAAAAATTGAAGGTGACAAAGTTACTTTCCTTTCAACTTTCCCATCAGATAATGGCGAAGTTAAGGGAGAAGGAACTTACAAATTTGTTGAAGCTAAGGAAGTTCAACATGGAAATGCAACTTTAAGCTGGAATGTATTTGAAGCTGAAAATGATGATGCACCATACAAATTCCTACTTATGATGCCTATTCACGGAGAAGAATCTCTAACTCATTTCCATATGCGTTATGGTAATGACAAAGATGAACTTTTTGCTAAAGAAAAATGGTATCCAACATTTGTAAAACCAAATACTACAAATGATCAAATTATTGAAGAAATCACTGAATAATTTTTAAATTAAATTAACAATATTAATATTTTATAGGGACAAATGATTTTTATAATGGATAAAAATCCAACTCAATTATTTTGCTAAGCTTATTGATTTATCTTCATTATAATTTGAATTGATCCCTATTTTTTTAGGAGTTTTTATGAAGAAATTTTTTTTATGTGTTTTTCTTTTATTTTCATGTTTTTTAACCGCTTGCGGTAAAAATTCTTCTAATGATGGAAAGGCAATAATTTATACTTCTTTTTTTCCTATTTATGATATGACAAAAACTATTGCGGCAGATACCCTTGATGTCAGATGTTTTATGCCCTTAGAACAGGAGCCTCACCTTTGGGAGCCAAGCCCCAAAGATATGAAAAAACTTGCTAAGGCAAAGCTTCTTATTGTAAATGGTGCCAACATGGAACCTTGGGTTGATACTGTAAAGGAAAATTTGCCTAATCTTAAAATTTTAAAGTTGTCAGACTCTGTTGAGCTTATTACTTATAAGGGGGCAGCTGCTATCGGAGATTTTCAATATATGGCAAGACTTAACATTGACAATTCCGTCCACAAAATTGAATTTGGTCATACTCACGAAAATGTTATGAGAATTTGTTTTTTCAAAGATGATGGTTCAAATCTTAAAAACCTAATTAATAAGGGAAAAAAATTAATGGAGGAAAAGGGTAAATTAATAAGTCAAAACTCTACCATAGATGTTGAAGAAGGAAAAGTTTACGGTCTTGAAATGGGTCACGAATCAGGGCAAATTTTTTATAAACTACCTGAAAAAGGCAAATGGATTTTTGTAAGTGACAGAATTTCAGAAAATCTTTTACCCTACTATCTCTTAGATAGTGATGGAAGTAATCTTGCAGATTCAAATAAACTTGAATCTTTAATGGAGGGGTCTTCTTCCCAACTGGATAAAATCACTTACGACCCTCACTCCTGGATTTCTACTGTTAATGGAAAAAAATATTTTAATGCCATCCAAGATGAGCTTATTAAATTGTTTCCTGAAAATAAAAAGATTTACAAAAAAAATAAATTAAAGGCTGTTGATCGATTAACAGACTTAGATGTTTTTTATAAAGAAAAATTTAAAAATGTGAAATTGAAAGAATTTTTAGTTGTTCACTATGCCTATGCCTATTTAGCAAGAGATTTTAATTTAGTACAATACCCTCTTCAAGGTCTTACTTCCCTTGAAAGTCCAAGCCTTAAAACTATTAGAAAGGCTGTAGAATTTGCTAAGCTTAAGGGTATAAATACGGTCTTTTATGAATATGGAAAGCCACCTAAAGAAGCGCAGGCTTTAGCTGAGGAGTTGTCCGGAAGGATACTTCCTTTAGCTTCCATGGAATATGTTACCAGTGAACAGAAAAAAAATAATTTATCTTATATAGATTTATTGGAGCTTAATTTAAAAAATCTATATGAATCTTTTACAAATTGAGGTGAAATATGAAAGCTATATCAGTTAAGGACTTGTCTTTTGCTTATAATAGCGACTATGTACTAAAAGATTGTAATTTAGAAATAGATAAGGGAGAGCTTGCCCTAATTTTAGGCGGAAACGGCAGTGGCAAGTCTACTCTTATTAAAATAATCTTAGGAGAACTTAAAGCGAAATCCGGAAAAGTTGAACTTTTGGAAAAAGATATAAGTTCCTATAAAAGTTTTAAAGAAATCGGATATGTTCCCCAAGTAAATATTATAAATAAAATTGCATTTCCTGTTACGGTTTTAGAACTTGTAGTTTTAAATCTTTACGAAGATTTCGGTTTTTTAAAAATTCCGAAAAAAGAGCACTATGAAAAAGCTAAAAAAATTTTAAGGGATATGGACCTTGAAAAATATATTAACTATCCAGTTAATGAGCTTTCAGGAGGTCTGCAACAAAGAGCTATGATTGCTAAAGCTATGATTAATTCCCCTGAAATTTTAATTTTAGATGAACCTACTGCCGGTGTTGACAAGGAAAATAAGGTAAAATTTTTACAAAAAATAAATGAATTAAATAAGGTTTTCAAAATAAGTATTCTTATGGTTACTCATGAACTTAAAGAAATTGAGAATATTATTGATGTAAGCAAACAATATAGGATAGAAAATGGGAGGATTGAAAAGTGTTAGAATTTGCTTTTATGCGTAAGGCTCTTTTAGCGGGTTTTATGCTTTCAATTATGATTCCTATGATTGGAATTATCATGGTAAATAGAAAGACTTCAATGATTGGCGATGCCCTTTCACACACCTCTTTAATGGGGGTAGGACTAGGCCTTATCTTAGGATTTGATCCCTTAATAGGCTCCGCCTTTATTTGCATTTTTGCAGCCTTTCTTATTGAATTTATAAGAAAAAAATTCCCCCAATATGGAGATATGGCAACTGCCGTTATAATGTCAACAGGTCTTGGACTTGCTGCAATTTTGTCTGATTTTGCCCCAGGCGGAAATTCTTTTGAATCCTATCTTTTTGGATCAATTTCCTCTGTTACCTTCCAGGACTGTCTTAATATTTTTTTAGTTTTTATTGTTATTCTTGTTACATCAATTTCAAGATATTGTGCCCTTTTGGCTATTTCTATAGACACAAATACGGCAAGACTTGCAGGGGTTAAGGTAAAATTTTTAAATAATATCTTTACTTTTTTGGCAGCTTTAACAATTGCCCTTTCTGTAAAGATTGTAGGTGCTTTAATGGTTACTTCCCTTATTGTACTTCCCGTTGCTACTTCCCTTATTATTGCTAAGTCTTATAAAGAAACTTATTTCTTAACTATAATTCTTGGAATTATTTATATGATGCTGGGTATAATCTTTTCTTATTATTTTGATATTAAACCTGGTGGAGCAATTATTATTAACGCCGTAATAGGAATGTTATGTTTTGCAATCTTTAGAAAATGCAAAAAAACTATAAAAGCATAAAATAAAAGGCTATAAGTTTTAATGCTTATAGCCTTTATAAGTTTATTCTTTAAACTAATTCTTTTTTTAGATATTTTTCTTATTAATTTAGTCATTATAGTCACTTTATTAAAAAAACTTTTAAAAATTTTTTTCTTTTTTCAAAATTATTATTTATTTTATTTGAAAATCACTTTCTGCTATATCTACTTCCAAATTTTTAAATTCATTTAAAAGTGATTTTTTTAATTTTTCCAAAACAAATTTTTCGCTTGTATAATGACCCATATCCACAAGAGTAAGGTTATTTTCATAGGCTTTTTGCCCATCATGATATTTCACATCTCCTGTTATAAAAGCATCACACTTCTTTGCTTCTTCAAAAAAATCCATGCCGCTTCCTCCGCAGATGGCAACTTTTTTTATTTCTCTTGGTCTTCCATAAATTTTTACATTATATTTTTTTAGACTGTTTTTAAATTCTTCAAAGGATAAAGCTTTTTCATACTGGCAAATATATCCCATTGTATAGCCTGATTGACCTTGCCCCAAGGGACTCATTATTTTTAACTTTAGTTCTTCACATAGGGCATCATTTACTCCCCCTTTTGCTAAGTCTAAAGAGGTGTGGGCTGAATAAATGGATATTCTATTAAAAATTGCTTTTATTATATTGTCTGAAAGATACTGACCCTCTACAATGGATTTTAAGCCATCAAATATCATAGGGTGATGGCTTAGTATTAATTTATAATTTTCTTTGATTGTAGCGTCTATTACACTGTCTGTAACATCAAGTGTAAGCATGACTCCTGGAGTATCTTGATCAAAATATAATTGACTTCCTGAATTGTCCCAATCTTCTTGCATATATTCTGGTGCAATACTTTTTATAAAGTCAATTATTTCTTTTACTTTTGCCATTTATAACCTCCTTAAAATAATTATTTTCTCCCTTAAGCTCCATGTATCTTATTAAGGGTTTTTTTGTGTTACCTTTTAAATTTTCCATAATTTGAAGGTTTTTTTCTATTTTAAATTTTACAAAGTTTATGGCTTCTTCCTCATTTTTTTCTAGGGCTTTTAAGGGCAAGAGATTTTCATATTTTTTTAATTTTCTAATTTTTCCGTCATATTTTGCAACTATTATTTCAAAGTATCTTTTATCTTCAAATATTACTTCTTCATCAATTATTTCAAAGCCTCTTTCGCAAAGATAGGTTCTAAGTTCTTCGCTTGCTTGCATAGGTTGAAGAATAAGTCTTACCTTTTTTGCAATTTCAGAGGATTCTTCCAATATTTTTGAAATTAAAATTCCTCCCATGCCTGCAATTATAATTGTGTCTACTTCATTTTTTTCTAGGATTTTTATTCCATCTCCCACTCTAAAATCTATGTCCTTTATATTTTTAATTTTTGCCAGTTCTATAGATTTTTCCAAGGATGCTTTTGAAATGTCTGTTGCTATTATTTTTTTTATTTTTGTATTTTCTCTTAAAAAAACAGGCACAAATCCGTGATCTGTGCCTATATCTGCAATATTTTCGCCTTCTATATATTTTGTAAGGCTCAAAAGTCTTTTTGATATCATTCTAAATAATCCTTTAATTTTCTGCTTCTGCTTGGGTGTCTTAATTTTCTTAATGCTTTTGCTTCTATCTGTCTTATTCTTTCTCTTGTTACATCAAATTCTTTTCCAACTTCTTCAAGAGTCCTGCTTCTTCCGTCATTTAAACCGAAACGAAGGGTCAAGACTTTTTTCTCTCTGTCTGTTAAAGTTTCAAGAACTGATCCTAATTGTTCTTTTAAAAGTTGAAATGTTGCTGCGTCTGATGGAGATTGAATCTCTTCATCAGGTATAAAATCTCCAAGATGTGAGTCTTCTTCTTCTCCTATGGGAGTTTCAAGAGAAACTGGTTCTTGGGCGATTTTTTGTATTTCTCTTACTTTTTCAACTTCTATATTCATTTCTTTTGCTATTTCTTCTGGTTGTGGATCTCTTCCAAGTTCTTGAACAAGTTGTCTTTGCACTCTTACAAGTTTATTTATTGTTTCTACCATATGAACCGGTATTCTTATTGTTCTTGCTTGGTCTGCTATGGCTCTTGTTATTGCTTGTCTTATCCACCAAGTTGCATAAGTTGAAAATTTAAATCCCTTTGTATAATCAAACTTTTCCACTGCTTTCATAAGTCCTAAATTTCCTTCTTGAATTAAATCAAGAAAAGACATTCCTCTACCTACATATCTTTTTGCTATGGAAACTACAAGACGTAAGTTAGCTTCTGCCAATTCTTTTTTTGCGAGAAATTCTCCCTCTTCCATCCTCTTTGCTATGGATACTTCTTCATCTGCAGTTAAAAGTGGAATTTTTCCAATTTCTTTTAAGTACATTCTTACAGGGTCATCTACGCTTATTCCCTTGGGAACGGAAATTTCCTTTTCATCTTTTTTGTCATCTTCCACTTCAAGTTTATCATCGTCTAAAAGTTCAATGCCTGATTCTTCAAAGTTTTTATAAATGTTATCTATTTCATCGCTATCCATTTGAACTTCATCAAGAGCATCTATTATTTCGTCATAAGTTAGGTTGCCCTTTTTTTTGCCACTTTTCATAAGTGTATCTATTATTGATTCTTTTGATTCTGGACTCTCATCATATTCAATCTTATCAGTCATATAGGCCTCCCTTTAATTTGTTATTAAGCTCTGTAAGTTTCTTTGATAAATCTTCAAGAGAAGGACCTTTGGGGTCAAAATTTTTGATTTTATCCAAAATTTCATCTCTCTTTTGTTTTATTTTATTGATTTTTATTGATTTAACTAAATCTTTTATAATTGCATCTGCATTATAAGTATCAATCATCACTTCATCAAGTTGTCTTTTGAAACTTTCAGAAATATATTTTTTCTCCAACAAGTATCCTATTTTATCATTTACTTTTTTCTCGTACAAGTCATCTAAATTTTCAAAAACTCTTTTTGCGTCAGAATCTTCAAAATCTTCAAGCTCCAATTTTTCCTTTAAATTAT
>CAMQDG010000015.1 GCA_946999425.1 uncultured Peptoniphilus sp. | reverse complement strand
ATGTTTTTTAAATATTCCAGGGAAGATTCAAAGGGAAAGACAGATTTAGTTCAAGATGAAGATTCATATTGGGATATTTTCGGATATAAAAATCCCAATGATAGGAGAATTTTTATTCCTTCCCTTATTTTTTCGGGAAATTTTGAAATAAATAGGGGCAATAAGTGGGGCAGGTTTATTTTTATAAGTATAAATCTTATTGTAATATTACTTGTTTTTTCAATTCCCTATTTTTTAAGTCCTTCACCTTATAAATATGATTTAAATGAAACTTCCATAAGCATCAAGGCAAAATTTTATAAGGACAGGATAGATTTTAAGGATATAAAAGATATTTCTCTTGGAGATTTTCCTAATGTAAGAGTTGTAAGGACAAATGGAGCAAGCACTGAAAGTCAAGGCTACGGGTCTTTTTCCCTTGAGGGTATAGGAGATGTAAGGCTTTATTATTACAAGGACTGCAAAGAAGTGATTACAATAAAGTGCAAAAAAATATATATGTTTAATGAAAAGAATAAAGAAGAAACTGAAAAATTATACAAAGAAATAAGGGGGACTTATGATAAATATAGAAAATCTAAGTAAGAGCTTTGGAGATAAACTTGCTCTTGATAATTTAAATTTAAAAGTTAAAAGGGGAGAAATTTTTGGATTTTTAGGGCCTAATGGGGCAGGAAAAACTACAACTATTAAGATGATTGTAGGCATGCTTAAGCAAGACAAGGGACATATTTTAATTGATGGAATAGATACTCTTAAAGATCCCATTGAGGCTAAGAAAAAATTTGCCTTTGTTCCAGACAATCCAGACGTCTATGAAACTATGACGGGCAGGCAGTATTTAAATTTTATTGGAGATGTTTTTGAAATTTCCCTTGATAAGAGGGAGGAAAATATAAAAAAATATCAGGGAATTTTTGAAATGGAGGAAAGTCTTGACCTTTTAATTTCTTCTTATTCCCATGGTATGAAACAAAAAATCGTCCTTATGGGGGCCTTAATTCACGAGCCGGACCTTTTAATTTTAGATGAACCTATGGTGGGTCTTGATGCCAAAAGCTCCTTCAGACTTAAAAATATTATGAGACAGCTTTGTGATTCAGGAAAATCAGTATTTTTTTCAACTCATGTTATGGAAGTTGCGGAGAAAGTTTGTGATAGAATAGGCATTATAAATAAGGGAAAGCTTATTGCCGTAGGAAGTCTTGAAGAAATTAAAAATCAGGCTGATGATGAGGGAAGCCTTGAAAAAATATTTTTGGAGCTTACAGAATGAGAGAATTAAAATTACTTTTAAAAAAAGATTTTTATTTGTCCTTTATAGGACCTTTAAAAAAGGCAAGAGCAAAAAATAAGGGCTTGCGTGGATATGTGCAACTTGCCCTTATAGGTATCATTTTTATATATTTTTTATTTTTATACTTTGCCCTATTTAGTGGGATTATTCTTCCGGGCATTAAAATGGGACAAAGTCAAAATATTTTATCCTTTTTCACAATAGCCATTTCCTTTGTGGCTATAATTTTTACGGTGGCTGGAATTATTTCAAAAATTTATTTTTCCAATGATGTAAAAATTCTTTTAAGCCTACCTATTAGAAGAAACAATATTTTTATGTCCAAGATTTTAGTGTCAATAATAGATATTTGTGGACTTTGCCTTTTAGGATTAATTCCCATTTTTTACGGGACTTTAAAGTACACAAATATAAATTTTTTCACTATGTTTGGGATTTTATTTTTAAATTTTTCAAATATTTGCTTAACTTTAAGCTCAATAAGTTTTTTAATTGTGGTATTTATGAAAATTTTCGGTGGCAGGGGAAATTTAAAGAATTTTCTACAAATTATAGGCTTTTTACTGATTATGTTTTTATCTTTTGGACCTCAAATTATAGTGAATAGATTTTTTGCCTCTGGAGTAAATATTGATTATGAAAAGCTTTTAAATTCAATGAAATTTATTTTTCCGCAAATTTTTATTTTAAGTAAAATTTATACTTTAAACAATTTTTTAAGTTTAATTTTAGGAATTGGAGCCTTGATTTTTGCCTTTTGTATTTTTTATTTTTTAAGCTTTCCTCTTTCAAGACTTATGACTGAAGGAGTTTTAAAAAATGAAGTTACAGCAAATAAAAAAGCCCACAGGACTAAAAATAAGAAGACTTCCGCAAGCTTTGCAATTGGAAAAAAGGATTTATTAAATATTGTTAAAACTCCAGTTTATTTTTTCAACATAGGTATTACTGGAATTATTTTTCCAATACTTTTATTAATAAATTTAATAAATTTAAGTTCAAAAAAGGGGAATTTTGAAGGTTTAAGGAATTTTTTATCTAATTTAAACACTTACGGTTTAAAAACTTTTGATATTTTTATAATTTTTGCCTTTTTATTTTTCCTTTATAGTATTTTTTTACAACCTTTAACTTTAACCTCTTTCACAAGAGAGGGAAAGAGCATTTATCTTATGCAAACTTTACCTATTTCTTATGAAGATCAAATAAGGGGAAGACTTTTTACCTCTTTATTTTTTCAAATGTTAAATATTTTACCTATGATTTTTTTAACAGGCTATATTTCAGGCTTTAAGCTTATAAATATTTTTGCCATGTTTTTAGGGGGACTAATAGGAAGCTTTTTTTCTTCAACTTTCGGACTTTTATTTGGGATAATTTATCCTAAGTTTGATTGGGACAACCCTCAACAGGCAGTTAAGAAAAATTTTTCAATTTTTATTTTTAATATAATATCTCTTGGAATAATTGGCCTTTTAATAATTTTTATCTACCTTTTATTTAAAAAGTTTAATTTGGAATTTAATATTATAAAAATTATTATTCTAATATTAATTTTATGTTTTTTAATTTTGTCAATCTTTTTAAAAAAGAGGTCAAAAGACCTGCTTAGGGAGAAACTTCCTTCTTACAATTAAAAAAATTTTTTTATCTTTATTAAAGAAGATGAAAATCATTAAGGGCGATGAAAAATCGCTCTTTTTCTTTTTTGTAAAAATTTGAGATTTATTTTATTTATAATATTTAGGCTAAAGTCCATATATTTTATAAGATAAGGTTGTTATTATTTATGATGATTAATTCACAAGGGCTTTTTTTAGTGTTATAATTAAGAACATGAAATATTATGTATTTTTGCAATTATTCTTTTGAGAGGTGAAAATTATGAGTTCAAGGAATCTCACCTTTAAAGTAGGTGGAATTCACTTTGACGAACACAAAGAACTTTCAGAAAAGGCTTCAATTGAAGTAATGCCTGAAGTAGATGTTGTTTACATACCAATGTCTCAACATATAGGTGCTCCATGTAAGCCTATAGTGAAAGTTGGAGATGAAGTTAAAGTCGGCACAAAAGTTGGCGATTCAGAAGCTTTTATTTCCGCTGCTGTTCACTCAAGTGTATCCGGTAGTGTAACCGGAATTAAAAAAATGTACACTGCCGATGGAAGATATTGTGATTGCGTAATTATCAAAAACAATGGTAAAAATGAAATGGAAGAAAGAACTCCTATAACTAATGAAGAGGACCTTACTTTTGACAAACTTATACCGTTTGTAAAAGACAAGGGCCTTGTTGGTATGGGCGGAGCTGGATTCCCTCTTCATGCAAAGCTTAAAAGCGAAAACCCAGTTCTTGATGAATGCGTAATTAATGGGGCGGAATGTGAACCTTTCCTTACCTGCGACCATCGAATCATGCTTGAAAAGACTGAAGAGATTTTAAAGGGTCTTGACATCTTTTCAAAATTCTACAACAAAGAAGCTTCTTATATGGCTATTGAAGAAAATAAGCCTGATGCTATTGAGAAAATGGAAGAAACCATTAAAAAGCATCCGGAATACAGCCATCTTAAAGTTGTAGGATGTAAGACAAAATATCCCCAAGGGGACTCAAAAAGACTTTCTGAAGCTGTTTTAGGAAGAATAGTTCCTCAAAACGGTGTTACCAACGACGTGGGAGTTTTCCTTACTAATGTAGGAACCACCCTTGCTTTTTATGAAGCTGTAGTTGAAGGGAGAAGCTCTTATGAAAGAGTTATTACTGTTTCAGGTTCAGGTATTAATACGCCTAAAAATATTTTAGTTAAAATAGGGACTCCTGTTAAAGATATCCTCGCTTTTTGTGGAGGCATTAAGGAAAATACCCTTGAAATTATTTGTGGCGGTCCTATGACAGGAAAATCTGTCTTTGATCTTGAAAGTCCAATAACTAAGACTACTTCAGGTATTTTAGTTTTCACTGATGTTGAAATTGAACAAACTGAAGAAAGTCCTTGTATAAAATGTTCAAGATGTATTGACCATTGTCCTGCAAAAATTAATCCTACTGACATTAATGCTTCTATTTTAATGGGAAATTTGGACAGATGCGATGAACTTCATGCTGATCAATGTATGGAATGTGGCATTTGTTCTTTTGTGTGCCCTGCAAAGAGATATTTAACTCAGTCGGTTAAACTTGCAAAGCGTGAACTTAGAATGAGAACAAAGAGGTAAGATATGGAAAATATAAAAACTAATTCGCTAAAAGGTAACGATTTTTATGTATCCCTTGCCCCTCACATCAGGTCTAAGGATACGGTTACAAAAATTATGCTTGATGTTATCATCGCCCTTATCCCTGCCTTAATAGGCTCTGTTTATTTCATGGGAATAAGAGCTTTATGGATGACAATTATTTGCGTAGTTTCTTGTGTTTGTGCTGAATATATAATTCAAAGAATTTTGAAAAAGCCCGTTCAAATAAGGGACTTATCTGCAGTTGTTACAGGTATTTTAATTGCCTTTAACCTACCCATTAAATTTCCATTTTGGATGGCTATTTTCGGATGTTTCTTTACAATGATAATTGTTAAAGAGTGCTTTGGGGGAATAGGTCAAAACTTTATGAACCCAGCTCTTGCTGCAAGAATTGTCTTAATGGCTTCTTGGGCAAAGGATATGACAAGTTATATTGATTATAATTCAATAGCTTCTGCTACAATTGACGGAGTTGTTCAAGCAACACCTCTTCAAATGATAAAGGCAGGAACTTTTGAAGGACTTCCACCTCTTCAAGATATGATTATCGGAAGATGCTATGGAGTTATAGGTGAAACAAGTGCTATACTTCTTGCAATTGGTGGAATCTATTTAATAATCCGTGGAGTTATCTCTTGGAAAACTCCTGTTGTATTTATTGGAACAACAATTGTATTTTTATTTATTTTTGGAGTACCTGCAAATATTATTCCTTATGAAGTTTTCGGAGGCGGACTTTTCCTTGGAGCCTTCTTTATGGCTACAGACTATGCTTCAAGCCCAGCAAATGGAAAGGGAAAACTTATATTTGCATTTGGCTGCGGGCTTATAACGGCTCTCATTAGGACCAAGGCAAGCTTACCTGAAGGTGTAAGTTATGCAATTTGCTTAATGAACGTTGCAAGTCCTCTAATAGATAGACTTACTAAAACACAAGCATATGGGGAGGCAAAAAAATGAAAGAACCTGTAAAATTTGGTATTATTCTAATTGCCTTTTGTGCACTTTCAGCCGGCCTTTTGGCATATGTAAACGGAGTTACAGCTCCTAGGATTGCTCAAATGGAGCTTGAACAAACTCTTGCATCCTACAAAGAAATCTTTGGAGATGCAGCTGATAAATTTGAAAAGTATGACGAAGCAAAACTTGCAAAAGTTCAAGAAAAATACCCAGATATCTTAGATATATTCGTTGCTACAAAAGGTGACAAGGTTGTAGGATATGGTATTAATGCAGCAACATCAGGTTTTGGTGGATCCATGAAAAATGCCATTGGAATTTTGCTTGACGGAGATAAAATAGCTGGTTTTAGAAATATTTCCAATGGAGAAACAAAGGGATTTGGTTCTCACATAGCTGATGAAGATTATATAAAATCTTATGAAGGCAAGTCAGCTGCAGGACCTCTTGAATATTCAAAAGATCCTCAAGGCGAAAATCAAGTTATGTGGATTACCGGTGCAACTGTAACATCAAAAGCCGTTGTAAAAGGCGATAATATGGTTATAGAAGCCTACAATGACCTTTTAAAGAATGACGGGGGTGCTAAATAATGAATTTATTTAAAGTATTTAAAGATTCAATGCTTAAAAACAACCCGATATTCGTCCAACTTATCGGTCTTTGTTCTACACTTGCCATTACAAATAACTTAATGAATGCAATAGCAATGGGAGTTGCCGTTACTTTTGTACTTATTATGAGTAATGCAGTTGTATCAATATTTAGAAAGATTATTCCTGACAAAATAAGGATTCCTTGTTTTATAGTAGTAATTGCTACATTTGTAACTTTAGTAGAAATGATTTTGCACGCATTTAGCCCTGCAATCTATTCTGCTCTTGGTATTTTCTTACCCTTAATAGTTGTAAACTGTTGTATTCTTGGAGAAGCAGAAGGCTTTGCTTACAAAAATAAAGTTATTCCTTCAATTATTGACGGTTTGGGAACAGGTGTAGGATATAGTATGGCTGTAATTTTAATGGGATTTTTCCGTGAACTTTTAGGATATGGAACTCTTTTAAATCAAAGAATTTTACCAGAAGCTTTTCCGGGAATCGGTTTAATGGGAGCACCAGCAGGAGCTTTTATTCTACTTGGATTTTTAATTGCAGCTTTTAAATATCTATTATCAAGGAGGAGTGAATAATGTTAGGTAAGTTAATAACAATTTTAATATCTACAATTCTTGTTAATAACTATGTATTTGCTCAATTCTTGGGTATTTGTCCCTTCCTTGGAGTTTCTTCAAAAACTGAAACTGCAACAGGAATGGGTGTTGCAGTAACATTTGTAGTTGTTATTGCATCAATTATCACTTGGTTATTACAAACTTATATTTTGAATGTTTTTCATCTTGAGTATTTACAAACTATTGTATTTATTCTTGTAATAGCATCTCTTGTACAATTTGTAGAAATGGTTATAAAGAAGACTTCACCAGGTCTATATACTGCCATGGGTGTTTATCTTCCCCTAATAACTACAAACTGTGTTGTACTTGGTGTAACAGTATTAAATATTCAAAACAAATATAATATTATTGAAACTATTTTTTCCGGATTTGGTGCATCAGTAGGTTTTGCCCTTGCTCTTATACTTATGAGTGCTCTTAGAGAAAAACTTGCAATAGGAAATGTACCTAAGGGATTACAAGGAGTACCTATAGCTCTTGTATCAGCTGGTCTTATGGCCCTTGCTTTCTCCGGATTCGGCGGATTGGTATAGGAGGAAGAAAATGGATATAAAAACAATTATTTACCCTATAATCATCCTTGCAATTATGGGAGGTCTATTTGGAGTTATACTTTCCATAGCTTCAAAAGTTTTTGCCGTAGAAGTTGATCCTAAAGTTTTGGCAGTAAGAAACTGTCTTCCCGGTGCAAACTGTGGAGCTTGTGGATTTCCCGGATGTGACGGGCTTGCAGCTGCTATAGCTGAAGGAAAAGCTGATGTAACCTCTTGTGCAATAGGAGGAGCTGAAACTGCAGGAAAGATTGCCGAAGTTATGGGCGTAAATGCCGGTAACATTGAAAGAAAAGTTGCCATGGTAAGATGCCAAGGAACTTGTGACAAGGCTAAAGATAAGTATGACTATCATGGACTTGTAGATTGTAGACTTATAGGAGATTTTCAAAAGGGTTCCAAGGCTTGTGGCTACGGATGTTTAGGTGGCGGAACTTGCGTTGGAGTTTGTGAATTTGATGCAATTCATATTGTGGACGGAGTTGCAAAAGTTGATAAAGAAAAATGCGTTGCATGTTTAAAATGTATAAAAATTTGTCCTAAAAACATAATTGACTTAATACCTTACAAACAAAAAACAGCTGTAAAATGTTTCTCAAATGACAGCGGCAAAGATGTAAGAGTATCTTGCTCTATTGGTTGTATAGGATGTGGAATTTGCGAAAAGAAATGTCCTAAGGATGCTATACATGTGGAAAATAACCTTGCAAGCATAGATTATGACAAATGTATAAACTGTGGAATTTGCGTTGCAAATTGTCCTACGGGAGCAATTTACTGCGAATATCCTGAAAGAATAGAAAAAATAAAAGCTCAACAAAAAGCAGCTCAAGAAAAGAAAAAACAAGCTGCTATGGAAGCTAAAAAAGCAGAAGCAGCAAAAAAAGCTGAAGAAGCTAAAAAAGCAGAGGAAGCAAAAGAAGCTCAAACAACAAATGCTTAAAAATGAGAGGACCTTAATAGGGTCTTCTTTTTTTGTAAAAAATTTTAAAAATAGTTGAAAAAACTTTTATGCAATAAGAAAAGATAAAAACAAAAATATTGACAAAAAAAGACTTTATCTATACAATAATAAAGATCGTTATATCCTTGCACAAGTATGTGCCTAAGAGTCCACAAGGAGGTGTAGAGATGAATAAATATGAAGTAGTTGTCATGTTTTATCCTGAAGTAGAAGAAGAAGCAAGAAACAGTGCTTTAGAAAGACTAAAAGGTATCATTGAAAAAGAAGGAACTATTTCAAACATCGACGAATGGGGAATGAGAAAGCTTGCATATGAAATAGAATATAAGAATGAAGCTTATTATGTTCTAATAACATTTGAAGCAAAACCGGCAACAGTAAAAGAATTTGACAGAGTTGCCAAGATTATGGAACCCGTTATGAGAAGTATGATAGTTCGTTTAGACAAATAAAGGTGAGTTTATGAATGTTGTAATATTATATGGAAGATTAACTAGAGATCCAGAAATTAGATATTCTCCAAATGGAAATGCCGTTTTGAGAGCAAGCGTAGCAGTAGATAGGGGCATGAGCCGTCAGAAGAAAGAAGAAGCTCAAAGAAACAATCAGCCTACAGCAGATTTTATTTCTTGTGTAGCTTTTGGAAATACTGCTGAATTAATATCTAATTATTTTCACAAAGGGTCCAGAATAGCTCTTGAGGGAAGGATTCAAACGGGAAGCTATGACAAACAGGACGGAACAAAAGTTTATACCACAGATGTAGTTATAAATAGAGTTCACTTTGTGGAAAGTGCTTCAGAAAATCAAAATAATGGACAATATGTAAGACGTCCACAAGCAAATCAAGCATCTAACTTTGATACTCCTCCGGTTAATTCCGCATATGAAGACAGCTCATTTAATTCGGATGATAACACAGACGGATTTTATCCCGTAGGAAATGAGGATATTCCGTTTTAAGGAGGTAGAACATGCAAAGAAGATTTAGAAGTAGAAAAAAAGTATGTGCTTTCTGCCAAGATTCAAATAAGGTAATAGATTATAAAGATGTAGCCGGACTTAAAAAATATGTGTCCGACAGAGGAAAGATTCTTCCAAGAAGAGTTACCGGATGTTGTGCAAAGCACCAAAGAGAAATAACAAGTGCTATAAAAAGAGCAAGACAAATTGCCCTTTTACCATACTCAGCAGACTAATATAAGACCGAGAAAATCGGTCTTTTTTTCTTTTATGTCAAATATTAGTAAGACTCGTTAATTCGAGTCTTTTTTTATGGGAAATTTTAAATGTAAAAATCTTTACACAATCTTTACAATCAAAGATAAAAAATTTTACAGGACTTTAATATACTCAAATTGAGCAAAAATATAAATGAAATTATGAAATTTATATTTATAAAATTTGGAGGAAAAAATTTGACAAAAATTCTTATAAAAGACTTAGATTTATACTATGGAGATTTTCAAGCCCTTAAAAACATAAACTTAAACATTGAAGAGAAAGAAATAACAGCCTTTATAGGGCCATCAGGCTGTGGTAAATCAACTCTTTTAAAATGTTTAAATAGGATGAATGATCTTGTATCAGGATGTAAAATAGAGGGAGAAATAAGACTTGATGACCAAGATATTTACCATAAAAATTTTGATGTAAATCTTTTGAGAAAAAGAGTCGGAATGGTATTTCAATCTCCAAATCCCTTTCCAATGTCAATTTATGACAATATCGCCTATGGACCCAGGACTCACGGTATAAAAAATAAGAAAGATTTAAATGAAATAGTAGAAAAATCTTTAAAAGGTGCAGCTATTTGGGAAGAAGTAAAAGACGATTTAAGAAAAAGTGCCCTTTCCCTTTCCGGAGGTCAACAACAGAGAATTTGCATAGCAAGAGCCCTTGCAGTTGAACCAGAAGTGCTTTTAATGGATGAACCCACATCGGCCCTTGATCCTATATCCACAAGTAAAATTGAAGAATTAGTAACAGAATTAAAAGAAAAGTACACCATAGTTATGGTAACTCACAATATGCAACAAGCTGCGAGAGTTTCAGATCATACAGTATTTTTCTTAGTTGGAGAAATAATAGAACATGGGGCAACCTACTCACTTTTTAAAAACCCCAAGGAAAAGAAAACAGAAGACTATATATCAGGAAGGTTTGGTTGATATGAGAAAAAATTTAGACAGGGAAATGTTAGAATTAAATACAGATATGCTTGAAATGTCAAGACTTCTTGAAAAAGCTATAAATGGCATCTTAATGGGTATACAAAATAAAGACGAAGAAATTTTTAAAAATTTCGACACAATAGTATCAGAAATAGGAGATTTGGACTCAAAAATTCAAAGTAAGTGTCTGAGAATTTTATTGGAGCAGCAACCAGTAGCTACAGACTTTAGAAGAGTAAGTGCAGGACTTAAAATGATAACGGACATAAAAAGAATAGGGGATCAATGTAACAATATTGCAAAAATAATACTGGAAAGTGCCGGCGACAATGAATCGAAAATGTTTTTTGAAATAGAAAAAATTTCAAGAGCAACATCAAATTTAGTAAAAGAAGCAATATATGCCTTCATTAAAAATTCTGAAGAAGATGCGAAAAAAGTAATAGAAATGGATGATGCCGTAGACCAAGAATTTATAAGAATTAAAGAAGCCATGGTTGAAGAAATCAGAAAAGGCAAATTTGATGCAGAACTTATTGTAAACATAATAATTATTGCAAGATATTTTGAAAGAATAGCAGATCACGGCACAAGACTAGCAAGATGGGTAATATTTTCAATAAAAGGTGAATAAATGAAAATTATTGTAATCGAAGATGACGATGATATAAGAAAATTAATAGAATATGCTTTGAAAAATGCGGATTTTAAAGTTGAAGGATATGAAAAAGGGGAAGACTTTTTTTCTGATGAAGGGGATGGAGATTTATTTTTACTTGATGTAATGCTTCCCGATATGGATGGAATACAAATTTTGCAAAGACTAAAAAAATCTCCAAAATATAGGGAAAGCCCTGTAATAATGCTAACGGCTAAAAATTCCGAATTTGATATTGTAAATGCCTTAGACAAGGGAGCAGATGACTATATAACCAAGCCCTTTGGAGTTATGGAATTAATTTCAAGAGTAAAAGCCATTTTAAGAAGGTCCTACAAACAAGAAGAAAAGATTGTTTATAAAAATCTTTCCATTGACGAAAACAAAAGAGTTTTGAAAAAAGACGGACAAGAAATTTATTTAACCTTTAAAGAATTTGAAATAATGCTTACCATGATGAAAAACATAGGTCGTGTCATGACAAGAGAAAGCCTTCTTGAAAATATATGGGGATATGATTTTCAAGGAGAATCAAGAACGGTAGATATGCACATAGCATCTTTAAGAAATAAAATAGGAGAGGGATATATTCAAACTGTAAGAGGACTTGGATATAAAATGGAATAATGAGAAAAAAAATATTTAGACAACTTCTAATTTTAGTTTTATACGCTTTAATATTTTCAGCCTTTTTTTCAACCCTTATGTATTACAGATTTTATAGAAATCAAATAGGTGATTCTTTAAGAGATCAATCAAATTTTTTAGTTGAAACTTATAAAGAAGACCCGGAGGCAATAGAAAAAATAAAGCTGGGAGATTTGAGAATAAATTTAATAGATAAAGAGGGAAAAGTTTTATATGATTCCATAAAGGATGCTGATAGTCTTGAAAACCATAAAGACAGGCCGGAAATAAAAGAAGCCTTTAAAAGCGGAAGGGGTAAAAGCGTAAGATACTCAACAACTTTCGGAAAAGACACCATGTATTATGCAAAGAGAGTAGGAGAAAAAGTTATAAGAGTTTCAAGGGATATGAAGTCTGTAATTTCAGTATTTCAAATAATTATTCCCGGAGAAATCTTAATAGTAGTTTTCTTATTTTTAATAAGTATTTCCATATCAAAGAGAATGACAAGAAGTTTAGTAGACCCCATAAGAGATGCCCTTCATAATCCGGAGCTGGATATCTATGAAGAATTAAACCCATATTTTAGAAAAATTGAAGAGCAACAAAAAGAAATCAACAATAGGTTAGTTAAAGAAATGGAGCAGAATCAGACAATATCCACAATACTTTCCAACATGAAAGAAGGACTTATTATTTTTGATAAAGAAAAAAGACTTCTTATGATTAATGATTCTGCAGTTAAAATTTTAAACCCCATAAAAAAAACAGTGGGATCTCATATTTTGGAAATCACCAACTCCGAAACCTTAATAGAGGGAGTAAATGAAGCTTATAAAAATAAATATGTATCAGGTGATGTAAGTTTTAATGGAAAAATTTACGGATATTTTATAAGCCCATCCTCAAAAGATCCAAAAGCAGGAGTAATTTTGCTCTTAACAGATAAGACCCTTGAAATTTCTTTAAGAAAAAGACGTGATGAATTTACATCTAATGTAACCCATGAACTTAAAACTCCCTTAACAACCATTTCAGGTTTTGCAGAACTTCTTTCAAAGGGAGTTGAAGAAGATAAGACAAAAGAATTTGGAGAGATAATTTATAAACAAGCCCAAAGGCTTAGGGACTTAATAGAAGATATTTTAAAAATATCAAAAATTGAAACAAAATCAGAAAAAGATTTTACCCTTATAGATTTAAAAGCTCTGGGTTCAGAAGTAATAAAGCAGTTTCAAATAGAAGCTGATAAAAAAAATATAGAATTAAATTTTTATGCTGAACCTATTACTATAAGAGCTGATAAAGAAATGCTGGGGGAATGTTTTGAAAATCTTCTTTCCAATGCAATAAAATATAACAAAGAAAATGGAAAAGTTGATTTTACCATAAAAAGACAAGAAGAATTTTGTTTAATAAGCATAAGTGATACGGGAATAGGCATAAAAGAAGAAGACCTGGACAGAGTTTATGAAAGATTTTATGTTGTAGATAAATCGAGAAATAAAAAAACAGGTTCAACAGGACTTGGGCTTTCAATTGTAAAACATATTGTGGATGTCCATAAGGGAAAAATAGAATTGGAATCCCAAATAGATGTGGGCACAAAATTTAAAATATTTTTACCTCTGCAAAATTTATAAAAATTAAGTTCGCTGATAAAAATCAGCGAATTTTTTATTTTAAATTAAAAAATTTTTATTTTGTCTTATCCATATTGAGCTTTACCATCGGCAAAATTAAAATTTAGTGTATAATTACATTATGAAAAAAACAAAATTAATTAAAGGCGACCTTATTGTTATAGGTCTTATACTTTTAATAGCAGGCTTAAGCGGACTTTATACATGTAATACAAATAAAACAAGTTCAAATTTAAGTCTTGTGGTTAAAATAGACGGTAAGGTTTATAAAAAATATAAATTGGATAAAAGTTTAGTTGGAAAAACCGCAGAAATAGACAGTAAATATGGCCATAACACTATAAAATTTACAGAAAAAGGTGCAATTATGTATGAAAGTGACTGTAAGGATAAACTTTGTATGAAAATGGGAGAAGTAACAAGGACCGGTCAGTCTATTATATGCCTTCCCAACAGACTTGTTGTGGAATTAAATTCTGATAAAAATGATTTGGATGTGATGTTAAATTGAAAACGAAAAAATGGGTTTTTCTTTCTCTCTTAACTGCATTAGGACTAGTCCTTGGACTTTTTGAATCGCAAATTCCCCTACCAATTCCCGTTCCAGGAGCAAGACTTGGGCTTTCAAATATGGTAGTTTTAATAACAATATCTGTTTTTGGATATAAAGAAGGCATAGCCATTGCACTTTTAAAAAGTTTAGTATTAGTTTTAATAACAGGAGGAGTTTCAAGCTTTATATTTTCCTTTACAGGAGCAGTTTTATCCTCTATTGGCATGATACTTGCCCACAAATTTTTATTGGGGAAAATCTCTCTTATAGGAATTTCAGAAATAGGATCATTTTTCCATAATTTTGGTCAAATTGCAGCGGCAGCCTTTGTATTAAAATCTTCTGCAATTTTTGCCTACTTTCCATTTCTTGTTATTACAGGAATTTTTACCGGATATTTTGTAGGCCTTGGATCTATATATGGTTCTGAAAGTTTAAATAAAATTAAGGCGGTAAGATAATGAAAATAATACTGGCATCAGGTTCACCAAGAAGAAGAGAAATTTTAAAAAGAGATTTTGACTTTGAAATAATTTCTCCAAAAATTAGAGAAGATAAAGACCATTATGAAGATGGAGAAAGTCTTGTTATGGTCCTTGCCTATGAAAAAGCCTATCAAGTGGCAAAAGATTACAAAAATTCACTAGTAATAGGTGCAGACACCTTAGTCATGAGAGGCTCTCAGCCTTTAGGTAAGCCCGAAAACAGAGAAGATGCATATAATATGTTAAAGAGCCTTTCAAACATAAAGCACAGAGTCATTACGGGCTTTGCCTTAATAAATATAGACAAAAAAATAAAGTATGTTGATTTTGAATCTTCTTATGTATATTTTAAAGACTTAAAAGAAAAAGACATAATAGACTATCTTGACACAGGAGAATATAAGGACAAGGCAGGTTCATATGGAATCCAGGGTTATGGTTCAAATTTAGTTTTAAAATATGAAGGAGATTTTGACAATATTGTAGGCCTTCCCTATAAAAAAATTAAGGAGTATATAGAAAAAATAAATGGTTGAAAAATTTACCTTAAAAAATATTCCCCCTGAGGACAGACCCCAGGAAAAATTAATGGCATATGGTCCAAAAGTTCTCTCAAATGCAGAACTTTTGGCACTAATAATAAGAACAGGAACAAAAGAAAAAAATGCCGTTCAAGTTTCTCAAGACCTTATAAATAAAATAGGAGGACTTAAAAATTTAAACAATATAAGTTTAAAAGACCTTCTTCAAACAGATGGAATAGGTAATAGTAAAGCTGCAATGATAATGGCTTCAATAGAACTTTCTCTAAGACTTAATGAAAGAAAAGAAAAAAGAGAAAAGCTCACAAGTCCCGAAAAAATTATTTCCTATGCAGGAGAAGAACTAAAAAATCTTCAAAAAGAAATTGTAAGAGTTGTAATTTTAGACACAAAAAAACAATTTATAAGCTACAGAGATGTTTCCATTGGCACAATAAATATGAGTCTTATTCATCCAAGAGAAATTTTTAAAAGTGCCATAGACAATATGGCAGACACCATTGTAATTATGCACAACCATCCCTCAGGAGATCCAAGTCCTTCAAAAGAAGATATAGAAATTACAAAAAGACTAAAAGAAGCAGGAAAAATTATAGGCATAGAAGTTTTAGACCACATAATTGTAGGAGCCTACGGCTATTACAGTTTTTTGGAGCATGGAAATTTATGATAGAAAATAATTTAAAGACTAAACTATATATAGACGAGAAATTAAAAACAGCCCTGATTTTTGACGGAAGAATCAGGGATATAATTTATTATGACGAGGAAAATATCTTAAAAAATATCTATCTTGGAAGAGTTAATAGAATAATAAAGTCAATGAACGCAGCCTTTGTAGATGTGGGCTTAAAAGACAATGTATATTTAAACCTTGATGATGAAAAAGAAAATATAAAAGAAAATCAAACCCTTATAATTCAAATAAAAAAAACCGGCGAAGATAAAGGGCCAAGAGGGACAAGAGAAATATCCCTTCCAGGAAGAAGCATAGTATATTTTCCTAAAAATAAATTTGTAAAATACTCAAAAAAACTCTCTAAAGAAAAAAAAGAAGAATTGGAAAAAATCTCTTTAAAAGGAGTCGTTTATAGAACAGAAGCACAAAACTTTTCCAAAGAAGAAATAAAAAAAGAATATGAAGAATTAAAAGAAAAGGCAGAAAAAATATTAGGAGAAGAAAAATTTTTACCCGTCCCAAGACTTCTTTATAGGGAAGATATTTTAGACAGATTTATTCATGAACACCCCTATGATATAGTTACAAACTCAAAAAATATAGAAAAAACCTATAAAGATTTAAGAAAAGTAGAACTTGAAAAAAACTACTCCATAAAATATAACCCCCAAATAAACAAAGATTATTTAAAATTATTTAACAGAATAGTCCATATAAATGACGGATCAAATATTTATATAGACTACACAGAAGCCATGACGGTAATAGACGTAAACTCATCACAATCAACGGACTTTAAAAACTTTGAAGACTTGGCATATAAAATAAACTTAAAAGCAATAGAAGAAATAGCCCTTCAAATAAAACTTAGAAATATAAGTGGCATAATAATGATTGATTTAATAAACATGAAAGAAGAAAAAAATAGACAAGACATTTTGAAAAAAATGGAGGGAGAATTTATAAAAAATGACATCTCCCTTAACATTCATGGCTACACAAGTCTTGGGATTTGTGAACTATCAAGAAAAAATCAAGGTCTATTGTTGAAAAATAAGCTATGAAATATAAAAACATAAAAGAAGGAATCTTTATTGAAAGGCAAAATAGATTTATAGGCCTTGTAAAAATAGACGGACAGATAGAAAAAGTCCACATTCCAAACACAGGAAGATGCAAAGAAATCTTAAAAAAAGGCGCAAGAGTTTTATTGGAAAAATCCGACTTAAAAACAAGAAAGACAAAATATTCATTAGTAAGTGCCTATAAAGAAAATATTTTAATAAATATAGACTCCCAGGCTCCCAATAAAATAGTAGAAGAAGCCATAAAAAATGGAAAAATTTTTCCCCAATACAAAAACTCCTATAAAAGAGAAGTAAAATTTTTAAACTCCAGATTTGACTTTGCCTTTTATAAAGAAAAAGACCTTTGCGGATTTTGTGAAGTAAAAGGCGTCACCCTTGAAGAAAATGGAATAGCCATGTTTCCAGACGCTCCAACCCTAAGAGGAAAAAAACACCTTTTAGAACTAATAGAAGCAAAAAGAAGAGGACTTGATGCAAATGTACTTTTTTTAATTCAACTTAAAGGAATAGACTCCTTTCAAGTAAATATAAAAAGAGACAAAGAATTTGCAGAAACCTTAAAAAAAGCAAAAATAGAAGGGGTAAAAATTCACATCTATGACAGTCTTGTTAGCCTTGATAAAGTTGAACTGTCAGAAAAAATTAGAGATGAAATTTAACCCATATTATAAAAATATGGGATTTTTATTTTATAAAAACTATAAAATCTTGACTTTTACAAGTTTTATTAGTAATCTGTAAATGATAAGAATTATTGGAGGAAAAATGATAAGAGATGAAATAAGAGACTCCATAATTACTGAAGGCAGAAAAGAATTTCTAAACTGCGGTTTTGAAAAAGCTTCTCTTAAAAACATTTGTAAGGGAGCTAATATAACAACAGGCGCTTTTTATAGAAGATTTAAATCAAAAAAAGAACTCTTTGAAGAAATTGTATCTCCTACGGTAAAAGCAATGGAAGAAATGATTAAAGAAAATTCAGGAAAAAGTGGCTTAATTGAAAAAATTTTACACAACTCACTTGATTATGCGACTCTTTCAAAATTTTATGATGATTGCCACAATTTAAGGTTACTTTTAAATTGTTCCGACGGCACAAAATATATAGACTATCCTCATATGATTTCACAAGAACTGACAAAAGCTACAAAAAATTATATAATTAACTTAAAAGGAAAAAGCCTTATTCCCGACAAAGAGTTGCATATGTTTATGAGTGCCTATATAAGCGCACTTTTTGAAGCTGTAGTTCATTCATACACAGAAGATGAAATTAAAAACTTTCTTGATAGTATAAATAATTTTTTCAACTGGGAGGGAATTTTAAAACTAAACAAGATGGAGGAAAAATGAAACTTGTATTAATAAGACATGGTCAAAGCCAGTGGAACAAGCTCAACTTATTTACAGGATGGAAAGACGTAGACTTATCTGAAGAAGGAATAAAAGAAGCAATAAAAGCAGGAGAAAAAATAAAAAATGAAAATATTTTATTTGACATAGCTTTTACATCAATGCTAACTCGTGCCATAAAAACTTGCAATTTAGTCCTTGAACACTCAGATCAACTTTACGTTCCCACCTTTAAAACATGGAGATTAAACGAAAGACACTACGGAGCCCTTCAAGGTCTAAATAAAAAAGAAACAGCTGAAAAATATGGAGATGAACAAGTCCACATATGGAGAAGGTCATACACAACACCACCACCAGCCCTCGATAAAAATGACGAAAGAAGCGCTCACAAAGACCCACGTTATAGAGACGTACCTCAAGAAATTATACCCGACTTTGAATCTTTGGAACTTACCCTAAAAAGAACCCTTCCCTATTGGATGGATCAAATAGCACCAAAAATCATAGAAGGAAAAAATGTTCTTGTAGCAGCTCATGGGAACTCCATTCGTGCCATAACAAAGCACATTGAAAACATAAGCGATGACCAAATAACTTCCCTTGAAATTGCAACAGGACAACCTATTGTATATGAAATGGATAATAATTTAAAAATAATATCTAAAAAAATTTTATAATATCTAAAAAAACTCTTCTAAAAAATAGGAGAGTTTTTTTCTATGTAACTTTACATATAAAATTCACGATTTCTATGATAATATAGAAATAAGGTGAGAAGATGAAAGGTATATTTGTAACCTTTGAAGGACCAGACGGTTGTGGAAAAACAACAATCGCAAGTCTTTTATATGAAGAATTAAAAAAATTAAATAAAAAAGTTTTACGCACAAGAGAACCAGGAGGAACTGAAATTTCAGAAAAAATAAGAAATATTATCTTAGATCCTCAAAATACAAAAATGGATTATAGGACAGAAGCCCTTTTATATGCAGCAAGTAGAGCCCAGCACGTTCATGAAAAAATAATTCCTGCCATAGAAGAAGGATATATAGTTCTTTGTGAAAGATTCGTCCTTTCCTCCATAGCCTACCAAGGTTACGGAAGAGGACTGGGAAAAGGCGTAGAAACAATAAACAACTTTGCCACCGGTGGATTAAAGCCAGATATAGTATTTTTATTTAAAATAAACCCAGAAAAAACCTTACTTAGAAAATTGGCAGAAGGCGGCGACAGATTAGAAAGAGAAGACATTTCATTTCATAAAAAAGTTCAAGAGGCATACGAAGATTTAAGCAAAAATAACGACTTTCAAATAATAGACGCCTCAAAGACCATAGAAGAAGTTTTTAATGAATGTTTAGAAAAATTATTGGAGTTGATAAAATGAAACTTGTAGTAGCCATAGTACAAGATTCCGATTCGGACAACTTAATAAATAAAATAACAAAAGAAAATTTCAGAGTTACAAAAGTAAGCTCCACAGGAGGATTTTTAAAAAGCGGAAACTCCACAATAATTTCCGGAGTAGAAGACCAATCCTTAGAAAAATTATTAAAAATAATTGAAAAAAATTGTAAAACAAGAGAAATAATAAAAACCATTCAACCCATGGGCATACCCAGTCAAGCTATAGCAGCCCTACCAGTAAAAGTAACCGTTGGAGGAGCAACAGTATTTGTCCTTGAAGTTGAAGACTTTAAAAGGTATTAGGTGATAATATGAAGATGATAATTGCAATAGTTCAAGATAAATTTGTAGATGAACTTTTAGATAAATTTTTTGAAGAAAATATTTCCGTAACAAAAGTATCTTCTTCAGGAGGATTTTTTAAATCTGGAAACACAACCCTTTTCTTAGGAGTAGAAGATAAAGAATTAGGTCATGTAGACTCAATCTTAAAAGAAGTAACCCAAACAGAAGAAATAAAAGACGAAAGAGGCAACTTTGAACTTAGCGGTGCAACAATCTTTGTCCTTGACGTTGAAAAGAGCATGAGAATTTAATGTTTGTAGGAAATTTAAACTTAGTTAAAGAATTAAAAAACAATAAAGAAATTTCCCATGCCTATATCTTTGCAGGCCCAGAAGGAATAGGAAAAAAAACCCTTGCAATTTGCTATGCAAGAAAAATTTTAACAGGTCAATTTAAACTTGACACCGAAGAATTTAACCATCCAGACCTATTTATCTTAGAAAAAGAAAAAGTAAAAAAAGCAGACATAGAAGAACTAATAGAAGATAGCTATAAACTACCCTATGAAGGCAAAAGAAAAATTTATATAATAGACGGATTTGAAGAAGCAACAAAAGAAAGTCAAAACGCTTTTTTGAAAACCCTAGAAGAACCACCAGAATATCTTACGATTTTTCTAATCACAAGTGATCTTGAAAGAATACTTGACACAATCCTATCAAGATGCAGAACCTTAAACTTTAATGGACTTTCTCAAGAAGAAATTGAAGAATTTTTAATAGAAAAAGGAATAAGAAAAAACGCAAAACTCTTTTCCAAAATATCCAGTGGCTCCCTAAAAAAAGCCATAGGCTTAAACCAAGGGGAAAATTTTGAAATAAGACAAAAAACAATAAAAAACCTTTTAAAAATCTTAAAAGGCTCAAAAGAAGAAATTTTTAAACAATATAACTTCTTTGAAGAAAATAAAGAAAATCTCCAAGAAATATTAGAAACCCTAAGCCTATTTCTTAGAGATTTAGCAGTTTATAAAAGCACGAAAAATGTAAATAACATTTTGAACATAGATTATATAGAAGAAATAAAAAACCTGAATTTAAGCAGCAAAAAAACCATAGAAGCTTATAAAATCTTAGAAAAAGCAAAAAATAACTTTAAAAGCAACTTAAACTTCAGATTAAATATAGAAAATATGCTCATGAAATTAGGAGGACTAAATGATTGACGTATCAGGAGTAAGATTTAAAAAAACAGGGAAAATATATTATTTTGACCCAAAAGACATAGAAACAAAAATAGGAGATAATGTCATAGTTGAAACAGCAAGGGGCATTGAATATGGAAAAGTAGTAATAAAAAAAGAACTAAAAGAAGAAGAAATATTAACAGAACTAAAACCCGTCCTTAGAATCGCAAACCAAGAAGACGATTTAAGACAATTGAACAACAGAAACGACGCAAGAGAAGCCCTTATAGTTTGTGAAAACAAATGTAAAGAACATAAATTAGACATGAAACTAATAGGCTGTGAATACACCTTTGACAGAGGGAAACTTCTTTTTTACTTTACAGCAGACGGAAGAATAGACTTTAGAGAACTCGTAAGAGACTTAGCATCAGTATTTAGAACCAGAATTGAATTAAGACAAATAGGAGTAAGAGACGAAGCAAAAAAAATTGGAGGCCTTGGACCCTGCGGAAGACCCTGCTGCTGCAAAGCATTTTTATCAGAATTTTCCCCAGTATCCATAAAAATGGCAAAAGATCAAGAATTATCCCTAAACCCCACAAAAATATCAGGCCTTTGCGGAAGACTAATGTGTTGCCTAAAATATGAACAAGACGGCTACGAATGTATATTTAAAAAAATGCCACGTCTTGGAGAATTTGTAATGACAGACAGGGGCGAAGGAACAGTAATAGACAAATATACAATACAAGAACTTGTAAAAATTCAATTTCAGAATGGAGAAGACACAGAAATTGAATTAAGAGAACTTGACCAAATAAAAAGAAGCGGAAAAATGAACAAGAACTTTATACAACTTAGCTCATCCCTTAAAGATGAAGAAGTACAAGAAAGCGAATTAAAAAACTTGGAGGAATGACCTTGATTTATCAAGGTCTATTATTTTATGAAAATTAAACTACTAATTCAAAAAATCCACAGTAAAATAAAAATATTTTTTTATAAAAAATTGGGAAACACAGACGGAGCCATAGAAATAGGAGCCCTCATCCTAGCACTAACATTAACCCTAGCATGCTCATACTACTTGCAAGACCTTTTAAACAACAAATATGCAGGATTCTTAATAAGTTTCGCCTTTATATTTTCCCTAGTAAGAATTATTTTATATTTACTTGAATTTCCCATCACATACATAAAAAAAATAAAAAGCAAAAATATAATATTATTTTCAGCTACAAGTTACGCAAGCTACAAACTCATATACGAAATGCCAGGAATGGAAGAATTTACAGACCCTCAAAACTACTTAATAATATTTTTAGTAAGCATTTTATTTTTTCTATTCTCAAAATCCCTAATAAGCATAATAAAAAATAGAAAAATCGAAATTTTTATAGGCTTTATAATATTTTCCATGCCCATGATATTAATCATATACTTTCTATTCACACCAGGATTTTCAAACTTTGAAGGAAAAATAGAAAACTATAAAAAAGGAACAGAAAGCCCAGAACAATACAAAGTAATAGAAAAAGACTATCAAGGAGGCCAAATAAACCTCCTTCCCTATGTCCATTACGCAAAAAAAACAAAAAAAGTAAGAGATAAAATATTAGGCGGGCAACTTGAAAAAGCACCCATAAAAGGAAGAATTTATCTACCAGACAACAAAATAAAAAACCCAGTACTCTTTATATTTCATGGAAACCATAGAGCAACAGAAAAATCCCACTTAGGATATGACTACTTAGGAAGATACCTATCAAAAAGAGGAATAGGACTTGTATCAGTAGACATGAACATACTAAACGGATTAGACAACTTCAGCCTATCAGACGAAAATGACGCAAGAGCAATTCTGGGCCTTGAAAACATAAAATATATAATAGAAGAATCAGAATTTAAAAACAAAATAGAAAAAGAAATATTCCTAGGAGGCCACTCAAGAGGAGGAGAAGCAGCAACACTAGCCTGCTACTTCAATAATTATGGAAAAAATCCCGAAGACCAAACAAAAAAAATAGACTACAACTTTAAAATAAAAGGCCTAATAAACCTAGCAGCAACCTACGGACAATATGATCCAACAAACAAAAACATAGCCCCACAAAACATAAATTATCTGGTCCTTCATGGAACAAATGACTATGACTTAGATACCTTCGAAGAATTGGCCCTATATAGAGAAATAAAAAACACAGACGAAAACCTATTTAAAGCCGCAATCTATATAGGAGGAGCAAACCATGGAAACTTTAACACCAGATGGAAAGATATGGACACAGACTATATAGAAGGACTTTATTTGGAAAAATCAAACCTTTTTAAAGGGGAGGACCAAAGAAAACTAACCTCCATCCTAATAGAAAACTTTGTAAATAAAAGCCTAAACAAAAAATACGACCAAAACATCTTTTACGACATAGAAAAATCTCAAACAGCCTATCCAGAAGGAATATACTATCAAATGTATTCAGAAGGAGATGAAAAAATCCTAATGGACTTTGAAGAAGACAACAACATAAACACAGGAAGCCTTGAAAACTCAAAAATAAGATACACAGGCTTCACAAAAATAAGAGAAAAAAACAACGACCTAGTAGAAGACCACCAAGAAACCCTATTAAAATTAGACTGTAGCAAAAAAGGACTCCTTGAAATTTTGCCAGGAGAAAACTTAAAAATGAAAAAATATTTCTCCATAGAAATAAAAAAAGACAAAAACATAAAAATCACCCTAGAAATAATAGACAAAAATGGAGAAAAAAGCCTAGTAGACATAGACCAATATAAAAAATTAAAAGAACCATACAAAGTACAAAAAACAAAAATCGAAACCATAAAAGACGACTATACCTACACATCATCTCTCGAAACAGTAAAAGCACCAATAGAAGACATAAAAAAAGAAAACCCAAAAATAAAATTAGAAGAAATAAAATATATAGACCTATTATTTGAAGGAAATGGACAAGCAGAAATAGACGGAGCAAAAATAAAATAAAAGTAAAAATCAAAATCTTTTATGTTTATAAAGCAACATTAAGGGTAAATAAATAACATAAAGGATTGATATAAAATGACAAAGACACAACTAATAAATAAAATCGACATAGAAGAAAAAAATGCCAAAAAAAATATGTTTTTCCTCATAGGCGACATGGAAACAAACAGAGAAAAGCTAATGGATATATTCAATAAAAAAACTTGCGACTACTATGACTCGGTAACCTTTAAATACAACGGAATAAGCCTAGAACTAAAAACAAAAGACATACCAAAAGCCATAAAAAATATCGCCATGGAAGATATAGAAATATACAGTGTCTATGAAATTTTCTGTCCAATTTAAAAAAATAGATGGAGGATAAAATAAATGAAAAAAGTATTTGAAAAAGTTAACGAACAATTTAACTTTGAATTAGAATCAGGCTATATCTATTTAGCAATGTCAAACTATTTAAAACTAAAAGGAATGGACGGATTTGCACACTTTATGGACAAACAAGCCCACGAAGAATATGAACACGCAAGAAAATTATATGACTTCTTAGTAGCAGTAGACTACCCAGTAGAATACAAAGAAATACCAAAGCCAGCAAAAGAATATAAAGACATAGCAGACGTATTTAAAAAAGCCTATGCCCACGAACAAGAAGTAACAAAGAGAATAAGAGACATCTATAAAGACGCCCACAAAGAACTAAACTTTGAAATAATGGGACTAATGGATTGGTTCATAAAAGAACAAATCGAAGAAGAAGATAACTTCAGAGGAATAGTAGAAAGATTCGAAAGAATAGACGGCAACTGGGGCGGACTATATATCTTCGACCACGAATTAGGACAAAGATAAAATAAAACAAAAAAAATCCATTGAATTTTTTTCAATGGATTTTTTTATGCCCAAATATTTGAATTAGTTGCAAATATCTGATAGCGGTCCGCGTGAATAACGTGAGAGAACAAAATAAATTTTTATATAAATAATTATGTGGGCTGTAGGGACCGGTTTACCGGTCCGTGTGTATAATGTGGGAGAACAAAATAAGTATTTGAATAAAAATTTATTTTAAATTATTAAAGAAATCCTTTCATTTAAACAAACCTCTTTCCTAACATAACCCTTGAAAATCCTGTAGGGACCGGTTTACCGGTCCGTGTGTATAATGTGGGAGAACAAACTCGACATTTTTTATAAAAATTTTTTACGCTCTACGTAAAGCATTTTGTTTTTAAATTTTTTCAATTTATATTTAATCTGCATTTATTCTTTCTCATTTTTTTGTTTTATTTCTATTGATTCGGCTGACGCCGTCGGACCAATAGCAGATATTTGCAACCAAATCAAAGATTTGGGCAAATAGTTGCATGAGACCTACCACGATTTTTTTCAAAAATCGGGTTAGGGCTTCAAATTGGTCCCTACATTCTATTGCAAGGTTTTAATCTTTTGAAACCTGTTCGCATAAAATTACCCCACGTTGGTTTTTTAAATTTTTCCAATTTACATTTTTTCTACAATTCTCCTTTTTCGCCCAACGCTTTAAAACTCCACCCTTTTATGCTATAATTTCCTTGTTTTCGGAGGTTTCTATGGATAAAAACTCTAAAAGAAAGCCCATGCATCTAAAAGGCTTCGATTATAAAACCCCTACATTTTATTTTATAACCCTGTGCGTAAACGGTCGCAAAAACTTGCTCGGTAAGATTGACCAAGGAGAATTTGTGCCCTTTAACAATGCGGAAATAATTATCGGTCGTTCTTTTTCCGCCCTCTGCGAATCTTTCCCCGGATCCTCTATTGATTCCTATGTTATTATGCCTAATCACATACATTTTTTAATCTTTAAAAACAATGACATTGACCTTATTGAAATCGTGAAATTTTTTAAAATTTTCTCAACAAAAATGTTTTGTAGAGAACTTTTTGACAAACGGTTTTGGCAAAAAAATTTTTACGATCACATTGTAAGAAATGATGAAGACCTCATGAATATTCGTCAATATATCTCAAACAACCCCAAACGATGGTATCTGGACTCTTTATTTGTAGATTAACATTAATTTTAAATAAGCCATGTAGGGACCAATTTATTGGTCCGCGTGTATAATGTGGGAGAACAAACTCGATATTTTTTATAAAAATTTTTTACGCTCTACGTAAAGCATTTTGTTTTTAAATTTTTTCAACATACATTTTTTCTCCATTTATTCCTTATCATTTTTTATCTTACATAAATAACGCGAGGGGGACTAATGGACTTGCGATTGTCCCTAACGTCCCCCTCGCGGCTCCCCCTCCTTACCCCTCGAAACGCTTTTTAAAGGTGGAAAAGCTTACGCTTTTCATTCCTATTGTTTCTGTGGAGGTTTAATCTGCATTTATTCTTTCTCATTTTTTATTTTGTTTCAAATAATTCGCCTAACGGCAAACGGACCAATAAATTGGTCCCTACATTCTATTACAAGGCTTTAATCTTTTGAAACCTTTTCGCACAAAATTACCCCACGTTCCTTCGTGGATTCCACGTTTGGATAAAATTAC
>CAMQDG010000014.1 GCA_946999425.1 uncultured Peptoniphilus sp. | reverse complement strand
TTCATCTAATTACCTCTCTTTATTTAAATTGTAACATAACTATTTTTCTTAAAGAAGAAGATTTATAATTAATCTATGACTTACATATTTTCAGTATTTATAATTTTTTTCGGAATTTATATTTTTTTAAAAAAGAAAAATCAAAAAGCTCTTTATTTTTTAATTTTTTCAATATTTTTTGCTCTTTTAATAAATAATTTTCAAGAGAATCTCAGAGAGGGAGACTATATATTTAGAGGAAAAATAACAGATATAAAAAATGGAGCTTATACAATAAATATTTCAAGGGGAAATTTTAAAAGACCCTATAAAATTTTGTTTTATTATAAAGAACCCTTAAAAATAGGGGAAACTGTTGAAATTGAAGGTAATCTTAACAAGGGGAGTCTTCCCTTAAATGAAAATGGTTTTAACGAAAGACTTTATTATAAAACAAAAAATTTACAGGGGAAATTTTACATAAAAAATTTAGAGAAAATAAGTTTTAAGAAAAATATAAAAGATGATTTTAGAAATAGGATTGAAAAAATATCTCTACTTTTAAATAAAAGAAATGGAGAACTTTTTAAAAGTATTCTTTTAAGTGATGGTTCTATAAGTGAGGATAAGGAAGAATTTTTAAACTTGGGACTTGCTCATATTTTTGCAGTTTCTGGTCTTCATATAGGTCTTATATTTTTATTTATTTCAAAAGCTTTATTTTTTTTACCTAAGAAGATTAAAAAAGTTTTAAGCCTTTTTTTAACTTTCTTTTATATATATCTAATAGGCTTTCCCATATCGGCAGTAAGAGCTTTTTTAATGATCTTATTTTTAAATTTATCATTTTTTATAGGATTAAAATATAAAACCTCCACTGCCTTAATACTTTCAGCTCTTATAAATTTAGGAATAAATCCCTACAATATTTTTTCTGCAAGTTTTATTTTATCTTATTCCTGCATTCTTTCTATTGTAATAATTTATCCTAAATTAAGACTTTATACGGGTAAGACTTTTTTAGGAAAGAGTCTTTCTATAAGTTTAAGTATTTTTATAGGAACGCTTCCTATACAGCTTTACTTTTTTTATCAAGTAAACATAATTTCTATAATTGCAAATTTAATTTTAATACCTCTTTATAGTTTGGGCCTTTGTTTTGCAAGTCTTCTTTTAATAATTCCAAATTATGTTTTTGCTGGTAGCTTAGATTTAATTTTTGATTTAGGAAGAGAAGTAGGAATTTATCTAAATTCTATAATAAACCCACTTATTTTAGGAAGGCCACTTTTTGCAACAATAGCAACTTATTATTTCCTATTGGGAGAAATTTTATTTTTAAAAGATTATTTAAAAAAATATAAAAAAGAATTTTTATGTTTTATAGGTATTTTGTATTTAATCACAAGTTTTGCTTACATAAAGGAAAATCCTCTTTATCAGGTAAGTTTTAATTTTATAGGTCAAGGAGATTCTTGCCTTATAAAAAATAAAAATTCCTACTATTTAATTGATACAGGTGGAAGTGTGGAGAATAGTCTTTCTAAAAAATATTTAATACCTTATTTAAAAAGTAAGGGAATTAATAGGATAAAGGGTATTTTTATTTCTCATATGGATGCTGATCACGTGGAGGGCATAAGGCATTTTAAAAATATAAAAGTTGATAAAGTTTATTTGTCAGGGGTTGAGGAAAAGAATCAGTTTTATAGATATATTAAGGAAAATTATAAAAATGAAATTTTTGAGACTCCCTATGAAGAGGGAGATTTAAAAATTAAAAGAATTTATTATCCCTGTGGTCAGAGTCCTAATGATAGGTCTATGGTTTTATTAGTCACTTTAAGAAGAAAGACCTTTTTATTTACAGGGGATATTTCAAAAAATATCTGTGATAAAATAGAACAAGGAAAAGTTGATGTTTTAAAAGTTCCCCACCATGGATCTGTAAATTCTCTTTCAAAAAGTTTTTACAAAAAATTAAAACCAGATCTTGCAGTTATAAGTGTTGGGAAAAATAATTATGGCATGCCTTCTCAAGAAGTTATAAAAGCTCTCGAAGAGGAGGGAGCTATAGTGAAATTAACAAGCAAGGGACAAGTAAATTTAAAGTTGAGGTAGTATGGATTATAGAGAGTTGTATAAAAATGATTTGAGTGGTTTTTATTTATTTTTCGGTTGTGAAAAACTTTTAATGGAAAACACTCTTAAATATATTATAAATAAGTATATTCCCAAGGGGACTTATGCTTTTAATTTAAGCAGGGTAAACAATTTTAATGAGCTTTACAAGTCTGCTTGGACTCTTCCTGTTATGAGTGAAAAAAAACTTATATTAATTGATGATGGAGCCATGTTTGAATCGGAACTGGAAGATTTTGAAAAATTTAAAGATTTTTTAGATAATTTTTTCCCTTATAATATTTTAATTATTATGGAAGGTCAAAATTCTTTTAACAAGACAAAAAAATTTTACAGGTATTTTCAAAAGCAAAATAGAAATGTTGAGTTTTCAAAATTAAAGGGTAGTATGGTAAATTCCTTTGTTGATGGATATTTTTTAAGAAAGGGGATTAAAGTTTCAAAAGCTCTAACAAGTTATATGATTGAAAAATCAGGTTACAATTCAAGAAATCTTGATATGACCCTTTATGATTTAAAAAATGAAATGGACAAACTTATTGCTTTGGGAGAGATTAGTAAGGAAAAAATCGATAGTTTAATGACCGATAATATTGATACAAATGTCTTTGCCCTTACTGATGCAATAGGTGATAGAAATTTAGATATATCTTTTAAAGAGCTTCATAATTTATACAATATAAATGAGCCGGTTCAAAAAACTTTTGTAATTATACAAAGGCAGATAAGACTTCTTTTAGCTTATAAGATTTTACAAAAAGCTGAATATACTCCTAGTTCAATTATGAATATAATGGAGATTAAAAATTATGAATTTACAAAAATTTCAAATTTCCAAAAAAATTTTGAACTTGAAGAGCTTAAGGAAATTTATTCTTTTATGGAAGATATTGATTTAAAATTAAAATCAACAGACCTTGACCAAATGTTTTTAATGGAGCTGCTCATTATAAAAATATGTAAAAAAAACCCATCCTGATTTAGGATGGGTAAATTTTTTATTTTGTTGAATAATTGTCGAAATATCCTTGGATGAAAACAACCGGTGTTCCTTTATCTCCAGAACCGGAAGTTAAATCTGCAAGAGATCCTAAAAGGTCGGTAATTTTTCTTGGTGTAGTTCCTAAAGTTTCATTCTTTCCTTTTAGGTTATTTTCCTTTTCTGCAATTTTTTTAGCCATGGCATCTGTTAATTCTTGACCAGATAAGTCTTTAAATTCAGTGTCGGCAATATATTTTATTTTAAGTTCGTTAGGTTCTCCTACAAGACCGTCAGTGTGAGCAGGGCTTACAACAGGGTCTGCAAGTTCCCAAATTTTTCCTACAGGATCTTTAAAAGCTCCATCGCCGTAAATCATAACTTCGATTTGTTTACCTGTTTTTTCAATTAAATCCTTTTGGATTTTTCTAACAAGTTTTGATCCATCTCTTGGGAAAAGTTTTACCTTATCAAGGTCTGCTAAGTTGGAACCTAAAAGTCCATATTCTGCGTTGTATCCTGATCCATTTACGGATTCATTTAAGATATCATCAAGACCTAAAACAATTTTTGCTCCTGCATCTTTAAGTTCATCTTTTAGTAAAAATCTTGTGTGAGTAGAGCATACTAAAACTTGATCTGTATATTTAAGGATTGTTTTTGGATCATTTGAAAAATGAATATCACATCCCTCAGCAATTTCCTTGTAAAGTTTTACATAGTCAATTCCTGTGAAAGGATGGGCAACTTCTTCTCCAAATAATCTTCTATAATCACTTTCTTCTAAAACATCACTATAAGGATTGATTCTTTTTTCGTAGAGTTTTCTTTCGTCCATTAGGTGGTTGCCCACTTCATCAGAAGGGTATGAAAGTAATAAATGAAGCTTTCTTCCTGATTTGGCAATTCCTCTTAAAAGAACGGAGAATCTGTTACGAGATAAGATTGGAAATACGATTCCTATTTCACCATCAAATTTATTTCTTATATCTTCAGCAATATCATCAATACTTGCATAGTTGTTTTGAGCTCTTGCACAAAGACTTTCTGTAACACAAACCACATCTTTGTCTTTAAAAGTAATATTTTCAGCTTCACCTGCTGCTAAAAGAGAATCAACTACTATTTTTGCAACATCATCACCTTTTTTTACGATGGGTGTTCTAATACCTCTAACTACTGTACCTACTAATCTATCCATAGTACCTCCCGTTAATAACTAACAACAATATACTTACAGCTTATTCTACAAAATTTATTTCAAGTTAGCAATAAAAATTTGAAATTTTAAAAAAATTTCAAAAATTAATATCAAGTGCTTTTTGATATTTGGTATTTAAAGGCTAATTAAGTTATAATAAAGTCATTAAAGGAGAATAGTATGATAACTTTTGAAAATGTATTTAAAGAATACTCCAATGGTTCTCTTGCTCTTCAAAGTTTAAATTTACAAATAGAAGATGGAGAGTTTGTTTTTTTGGTCGGCTCATCAGGAGCGGGAAAGTCAACTCTTTTAAAACTTCTTATAAGAGAAGAGGAAGCCACAAGGGGAAAAATAATTATAAACGGTACTGATATTACCAGTTTAAGAAAAAGTAAAATTCCTAAATTAAGACGTTTAATATCAGTTGTATTTCAAGATTTTAGACTTATTTCGCAAAAAACCGTTGCGGAAAATATTGCATATGCTCTTGAGATTCAAGGCATGTCCAAAGATTTTATAAGGGAAAATGTAAAAAGGGCAGTTGCCCTTGTGGGACTTGAAGGAAAAGAAAATTCTTATCCTGATCAATTATCAGGCGGAGAAAGCCAAAGAGTTTCCATTGCAAGAGCTATAGTAAACAAAGCTCCAATTTTAGTTTGTGATGAGCCTACAGGTAATTTGGATTTAGAAACAGCTATGGGGATTATGGAAGCTTTGGAAAAAATTAATAAAGAGGGAACGACTGTTATAATGGCAACCCATGCAACTCAAATTGTAGATCAGATGAAAAAAAGGGTTATAACTTTACATGATGGAAAAATAAGTTCCGATGTAAAAGAGGGGGGCTATTATGAAGTTTCTTAGACAGTGTATAAATGTACTTAAAGAAGGCTTAAAAAGTCTTTGGAGAAATAAAGCTATGGGATTTGCATCTACAATTTCCATTGCCGCCATGCTTATACTTTTTGGTTTTATTTCTCTTATGGTTTTAAATTTAAATACAATTGTATATCAGACAACAGGTAAGGTTGATAAGGTAATTTTTTACTTAAAGGATAATATAGGTGCTGATAAGGTTAATGATATTATTCAAAACATAGGAAAAGAAGAAAATGTAAGAAATATTTCCTATGTTTCAAAGGAAATGGCTATGGATTCTTTAAAGGAACAGTTTAAAGATAAAAGTTCTGTTTTTGATAATTTTGACATAAGTAAATTACCGGCATCTTTAGTTGTTGAAATGAAAAGCCTTGAAAAATCAAGAGATTTAATTGAAAAAGTTAAAGATTTTGATGGTATAGATAAATACAGCTTTATGGGTGATTTAGTTGATAAGATGGCAAGTATAAAAAGGGGAGTAAAAGTATTAGGAGCAGGTATAGTTGCAGTCCTTGTTTTTGTTTCTATTGTAATTATAAATAACACTATTAAAGTTGCAGTATCAAACAGAAAAAAAGAAATAAGTATTATGAAGTATGTAGGAGCAAGTAATTCTTATATAAGAGGGCCCTTTTTAATTGAAGGTATAACTTTTGGAATTATAGGTGCAATTTTAGCTTTTTTAGTTATAAATACTGGATATTCTAAACTTTATACTATTATAATGAGGGAAATTTCCTCTATGGATTTAAAACTTGCAAGTCCTAAATTAATTGCTTTTGATTTACTTACAATATTTTTGTCAATTGGTGTAGGCATAGGCTATTTAGGAAGTTTAATGAGTACAAAGAAGTTTATGGATGTTTAATATGAGTTTTAAAAAATTTATTTCTTTTCTTTTAGTAATCTCTACAATTTTCACTTGTGTATTTGCAAGTTCAAAGTCTTTGGAAGAGAAAAAAAAGAAAAAAGAAAGTCAACAAAAAAAGATAACTGAACAAATTAAAGAAAAAAAACAAAAAGCAAATGAAAAAGAAAATCAGGCTAAGACCGTTAAAAATGAAATAGATATCCTTGATGGTAAAATTTCTGCTGCCGATAATAAAATTTATTCTTTAAATAATGAAATTTCAGCCTTACAAAAAGAAATAGAACAATCTGAAAAAAAATTAAAAGAAGCACAAAATAATTTGGATAAAAACAAGACTGAGTTTGAAAATAGAATAAGAGCTATTTATATGAATGGCAAAGTAGGATATTTAGAAGTAATTTTAAATTCTAAAAATATAGAGAATATGATGTATAACCTGGAATTGGCAAAAACAATAGCTGATGAAGATAATAAACTTATAGAATTTATTGCAAGCCAAATCGATACTATAAGGATAACAAAGGTAAGACTTGTTGCAGATAAAGATAAGTTACAAAAATCTCAAGCCCAGGTTATAGTTCAAAGAAATGCTTTAAATATTGCAAGTAATCAAAAGGCAGCTTATATGGCAAGCCTTATGAAAGATGTGGCAAAATATAAGGCAGAGTATCAAAAGGCTGAAGATGAGTGGAATAAATTATCTGCAGATATTGAAAAACTTACAAAAGATATTAAAGTTGCAAAAAAACTTGAAGCATCAAATGGAGTTATTTTAGGTACAGGAAATAGACTTGGCAAAAAACTTGGTTGGCCTGTTCCGGGACATACAAGATTGTCAAGGGGTTTTGGAGTTATGATGCATCCTATTTTAAAGGTACAAAGAATGCATACGGGAATAGATATTCCTGCCCCATCAGGAACTCCTGTTGTTTCAGCTGAAGGAGGAACAGTTATTGTTGCTCGTTCAATGAGTGGATATGGAAATGTAATTATGGTTAATCATGGGAATTGTGTTACAGTTTATGCCCATTTATCTTCCATAAAAACATCAGTTGGAAGCTCAGTTGCCAAGGGTCAAGTTATAGGTTTAATAGGTTCTACCGGCCTTTCAACCGGACCACATTTGCATTTTGAAGTTAGAATTAATGGAATACCTCAAAATCCCGTAAATTATGTATAGGTGGAATAAATGAAAAAAATTAGAAATATTATTATTGTTTTAATTCTTCTTATTTTTACAAATTATGGAACTTTTAAATTAGCAAGTTCCGGATTTCTTTATAGCTTTACAAGAGATGCAGATAAAATGCATATTCAAAAAATGAAATTTTTAGAAAAAAAAGTAGAAGATGATTTTTTATATAAAGTTGATAAGGAAAAACTTCGTCAAGGGGAATTAAAGGGAATGGTTGCATCTTTAGATGACCCTTATTCAGAGTATTTAACCTTAGAAGATTTTAATGCTCTTGAAGAACAAACAAATGGAAAATTTTTTGGAATAGGAGTTTCCGTTTCATCTAATGAAGAAGGTCAGATTTTAGTAATTGCTCCTATAAAAGATACTCCAGCTGAAAAAGTTGGCATAAAAACGGGAGATCTTATTTTAAAAGTAAATGGAGAACCTGTTTCAGGTAATGACTTGCAAGCCGCAGTTGCTAAAATAAAGGGTGATAAGGGTACAAGTGTAAAGATTACTATTTATAGGCCCTCCACAAAAGAAACAAAAGATATTGACGTAAAAAGAGATGAAATTAAAATGGAAACGGTGATTTCAAATAAAATTAAAGATTTAGGTTATATAGGTATAACTCAATTTAACGACAACACTTATGATGAATTTAAAAAAGCCCTTGATAGTTTAAAAGAAAAAAATATAAAGGGACTTATAATTGATCTTAGGGGAAATCCTGGTGGAACAGTTGACAGCGTTGAAAAAATTGCCAATGAGCTTTTGCCGGAAGGAACCATTGTTTCTGCTAAAAATAGAGCTGGTCAAGTGGTTTTTGACTATAAGAGCGATAAAGAGTGTTTAAATTTACCTATGGCAGTTTTAATTAATGGTGGAAGTGCATCAGCCTCAGAAATCCTTGCAGGTGCTATAAGAGATTTTAAGAAGGGTACATTAATAGGTGAGAAAAGTTTTGGTAAGGGAATTGTTCAGTCTGTATTTCCATTTTCTGACGGAAGCGGTTTAAAAATAACAACTTCTGAATATTTTACTCCAAGTGGAGAAAATATTCATAAAAAAGGCATAAAACCAGACATTGAAGTAAAGTTGCCTGAAAGTGTAAAGGGAATAGGAATAGAACATTTAGACACAGATAATCAACTAAAAAAGGCTATTGAAGTTCTTGAAAAATAAGTTTTTAAAGTTGTAGGAGTGAGATTTTATGAGTTTTGGATTATTAGTATTCATTTTTGTTTTAGGGTATGATCTTTATTCATTAATAAACAAAAAAAAGAAAAAAAGAAATGTTAAAAATACAGATCAAATTGGAAAATCTCAAAATATTAGTAATGTTGATAAAAAAGGGACTAAGGTAAATAAAAAAAATTCTACATTTTTAGAAGAAATTTTAGAATCCTTTGCCATTGATGAAGAACAAATCGAGCTTGGAAAAGTAATTGGCAATAGAAATAAAAATAAAAAAATTTCAAAGAAAAAGTCCTCTACGTTTACTCAAAATATTTATAAGTCTAGTGAAGAATGCGAGGGAAGCGATGCTTATAAAAAATTTGATGAAGTTGATGATGATTATTTTCAAGGTTCCCTTAGAAATGATGATCCATATTTAAATGGAGAAAAAGAAAAACCTGGTCTTGATTTAGATAAGCCGCTTAATAAGAGATTGGCTGAATATAAAGTAAAAAAAGAAGAAGATAGAAAAAAAGTTTTAGCTGAACAAGCAATAAAGGAAGAAGAAATAGTAGAAAACAATATTTATCAAGATCAAGATGATATTGCAGAAAATATTGTAAAGGGATTTATTTTCAGCCAAATTATGGATAAGCCCCTTTCCTTAAAAGAAGATAATTAAAGTTTAAAAATTGTTTAAAGTAAAATTTTTTGTTATACTTTAAAGGTAAATCGATCGACCGCGCGTAAGCGAGGAAAGTCTGCGCTCCATAGAGCAAGAGTGCCTGTTAACAACAGGTGGAGGCGACTCCAAGGCAAGTGCAACAGAAATAAACCGCCTGAAAAGGTAAGGATGGAAAGGCGAGGTAAGAGCTCACCGGATCTATAGCGATATAGATGCCCTGTAAACCCCACTCGGAGCAAGACCAAATAGGAATAGAGATGCTGCTCGTATCTCCCGGTAGGTAGGTCGCTTGAGCTTATAGGCAACTATAAGATTAGATAGATGGTCGAACAGACAGAACGCAGCTTATAGATTTACTTAAAAAACCGCATGTCGGTTTTTTAATACATATAGAGAATTGTGAAATTTTAAAAAAATATTAAAAAAAGTTTTTTTGAAGAATCTGCAATTTTCAAGCTTTATAGAGGTTTTTTTGGAAAGGTTAAAATTTTAATTGTGAAATTTTAACCTTTTTGTTACTTTTTCTTGAATTTTTGTAACCAGTTTGTTATACTTAACTAAGTAAAATTATTAAATTAATAAGGAGTTGTAATGTTTAAGATGAATAGAAAATTTCCCCTTGGGGTCATAGCACTTTGCGCCGTATCATTATTAGGCCTTAAAGATACAGGAATTTTTATTAACGAACACGTTCAGCCGACTTATTCAGGTAATAAAATTTATTTTGAATTAGAAGAAGAGGCAAATATAATAAAAACTGTTGAAGATGGTTACATAGTTCAAAAAGGTAAAGCTAAAGTAACTGTGCCTAAGTCAAAAATTCTTTTAAGAAATGTAAATGTTGTTACATATACAGTAACTAAAGCTACAGCTTTGAAAAGTGGCGATGTCCTTATTAGGAATTTATTTGTAGGTGAGGACGTTGTTCTTGTCGAAGATTTAGGCCAAAATTTGAAAGTAAGAAGTCTTGATAATGAAATCGGAACAATTTCCAAAGATTTTGTACAATTAAAGTCTAAAGGAAATAAACCTTTTCTAACTCCGGCTAATATGCTTTCAGTTACAAATGCAAATTCAACTGATGGTAAAAAAACTGTAAAGCTTGATAAAGATTTAAGTGTAAATATTGTTGATTACAAAGACAGCAACTTTATAATAAAATTAAATAATATACTATACACAGTAAAAGCTGATAAATTAAACTTAAAGAGTGGAGAAAAAGTTAATAAAGAAGTAAATCTTGTAACAGAAGAAACTCTTAAAAAAGATGAAGATACTTTGAAAAAACTTGCTTTAAGTGCAAATTCTTTTGATTTTAAAGATTTAAACGGCTCTGAAACAGGTAAAAAAGCAGTGGAACTTGCTCTTAATAAAATAGGATCACCTTATGTATGGGGAGATGTAGGAAAAGAAGGATATGATTGTTCTGGACTTATATATAGTGTTTATAAAAATACTTTAGGAATAAACCTTCCAAGAACATCATCAGATATGTCTCAATATGGCATGCAAGTTGATAAAAATGATTTAAGGGCAGGAGACTTAGTTTTCTTTGCAACAACAGGAACATCAAGAGTATCTCACGTTGGCATGTATATAGGAAACGGAGATTTCGTTCACTCTTCTACAGGAAAAAGACAAGTAACAATAAATAATCTTACAGAAGATTATTATGCCTCATGTTACACAAATGCAACAAGAATTGTAAAATAAAAAAATTAACTCGGAATTATTCCGAGTTTTTTTATAAATTTTTTAGAATTAATTAATAAGTTCTTAATTTAAGTATTTAATAATAATATTAATAAGCTTTGCTTGTAGCAAAAAAAATTGGGTATAATAAAAATATCAAGGATACTTACATGGAGGAATAATATGAATAAGTTACATCGTTCGTCATCGGATAGAATAATTGCAGGAGTTTGCGGAGGACTTGCTGAATATTTTGGGATAAGCTCATCAACAGTAAGACTTATAGCAGTCATTTTATTTATGTTCGGTGGTTTAAGTTTATGGGTTTATGTAATCGCAGCTATTTTACTTCCCTTAGAATAAAATTTTATAAATTAAATAAAAATAAGAATAAGTGTAAGGAAAAGCCCTACACTTATTTTTTTGTTTACTATGTTATAATTATCATGGTGATAGGATGAAATTTATACATACTGCAGACTTACATCTAAAGAGAATTTTTAAAAACATAAATATAGATAAAAATTTGAGACGGGAAGATCAATGGAAGTGTCTTGAAAAAATAATTGAAGATTCAAATAAAGTTGATTTTTTAATAATAAGTGGCGATTTATATGAAAGGGAATATTTTACTCTATCAGACTTTCATAGACTTTTAGAGACATTTAAAAAAACAAAGGCAAGGATTATTATAGCCTTGGGAAATCATGACCATTATAAAGAGGATTCAGTTTTTAAAAATGTAAAGCTTCCTGAAAATGTATTTGTATTTCCGCCCTATAAAAAATATTTTCAATTTGATGAATTTAATCTTAGAATTTATGGTTTTTCATGGGAAAAAGATCTTTATAAGGACTATGACTTAAATTTTGAATTAGATAAAAATTATAACAATATTTTAGTTATGCATGGAACAGTTGATGGCCTTGACGATTATTTACCAATAAGTATTGAAAAAATAAGAGATTTTGATTATGTAGCCTTAGGTCATATTCATAAATTTATGAGAATTAACGAAAAAATATTTTATCCGGGTTCTCCTGAAGGTTTAAATTTTAAGGAAACAGGACCAAGGTATTATATTTATGGGAGTTTAAAAGATAAAACTCTAACTATAAAACAAGTTGAATGCCAAATAAGAAAACTTGAAAATTATACGATTGACATTAGCGAAAAAAATATAAATGAAAGATTGGAAGAGCTTAGTGGTCTTAATAAAGACACAATATATAGATTGGAACTTTTAGGCAAAAATTCTGAAAAAGACTTTTATATAAAAACTATAAAAAGCAGATTTGACTTTGAAATTATAGATAAAACAGAAAAATATTATGAAATAGATAAATTAATTGAAGAAAATAAAAATACTTATATAGAAAATGTTTTTGAAGGTCTTAAAAATTCTCAAAGTCCCTATAAGGATAAGGCCCTTGACCTTGCAGTGAAACTTTTGCTGGGAGATTAATATGATAATAAAAAAATTAAACTTATTATCCTTTGGAAAATTTAAAGAAAAAGAAATAAATTTAGATGAAAATATAAATTTAATATATGGGAAAAATGAAGATGGAAAATCAACGATCCACAGCTTTATAGAAGGGGTTCTATATGGATTTTCAAAAGACTCTTTAAAAAGAAGACTTTATACGGAAAAATTAGATAAGTATAAACCTTGGAACAGTGAAATTTATAGGGGCTATATAGAATTAGAAGATGGAGATCTTTTTAGAATTGAAAGGGATTTTTCAAGAGATGAAACAAGGGTTTTAAATCTTACTAAAGGCAAAAACTTATCTGAAGATAAAAACTTATTTAAAGATTCAAAAGTATCTCAACCAGGACAAATTTTTTTGGATATAAATTCGGAAGTTTTTAGAAATACTCTTTTTATTAATGAAGACAGCCTTATTATAAATCAAAATGCAAAAGAGCTTATTGGCAAAAAAATAATAAACCAAAGTTCAAGTTTAAAAAATAGCGACAGGGGCATAAATGCAGTTAAAATCTTAAAAGATCAAATAAAAAAATTGGGAGACAGGTCTTTAAGATCTTCGGAAATTGGAAAAATTTATTCTCAAATAAATGATAAAAAAACTGAACTTTTAAATTTGGAAGACAAGTTAAAACTTTATAGGGAAAACTTAAAAAAATTAAATGATTTAGAAGAAAAGATAAGTAATCTGTCAGAAAAAATAAAAAAAGCCGACCTACAAGAAGAGTTTGAAACTTTTAATAAGGTAAAAGAACTTAAAAAAGAATTAGAAAGCTTAAAAGATGCAAAAACTATTGACAGGGGAAAATATGAAGAGGTAATTCTTTTAAATAAAAATATTCATGATTTTGAAAATCGTATGGATTTTTTACAAGAAAAATCCAGGAATAATTTTGAAGAAAGTTTTACAAAAAAAGATTTTCAAGAAGATTATGAAAAAGCTCAAAAATTTTTCGATAGACTAAGACAACTTAATTCAAGAAACTATTCCCAAGAAATCATAGCTCTTAAAAATGATGTTTCAAACTTGGAAACTAAACAAAAATCTATGATAAGCCTTATGTCTTTACAGGGAATTGTAATTTTAGCAATAATAATTTTAAGCATAATTTTTAAAATTTACCCTCTTCTTATTTTAACTTTACCTTCTGGAATTTATATTTATCTTAGAATTATAAAATATAGGGTTTCAAGAGATGTATATAAAAGATTGAGGGATAGAATTGAAATCATGTCCCAAAAAAGTCACGAGAAGCAAGAAGAAAAGAAAAATATGGATACATTTTTTACCTCCATGTTTGAAAAATATGGGGCAGATAATATTGAAGATTTAGAAAATATATTTAGGGATAAAGTTGCAGAAAAAAAACTTGAGGAATATAAAATTGAAACGGCAAAAAAAGAAAAAAGAGATTATGAAGAGGAATTTTCAAAATTAAAATCTCAAAGAGATGAAGGTTTAAAAAAACTTAAAATTTATTTAAATGACTTGGGTTTTGAAAATATTTATGAGCTTAAAAATGCTTTTTCAGAAAGCGATTCTGAAAAGGGCATAAGAAAAAGAAAAGAAGATATTAAAAATTTAATTGATATAAAATTAAGGGGAAGGAATTTTGAAAGTTTAAATAAGAAAGATTTAAACTTAGATTTTGATGGACCTATTTTAAAAGAAAAACTCAACAATTTAAACTTAAAACTTTCAGAACTTAACGGGGATATAAATTATCTTGAAAAATATTTAGATATAGCTCAGAAACTTTCTGAAGATTTGGAAGTTTTAGAAAAAGATTTGGAGGATAAGGAAGAAAAATTAAATGTATATTCTTTAACTCTTGAAACTTTAGAGGGAGTTTTAGAAAAAAATAAAAGTAATTATCTTCCAAGACTTATTGAAGAAACATCAAAATTATTTGAAAATATAAGTGGGGGAAAATATAAGGATTTAAATCTTGATGATAATTTAAATTTAAGTGTTTTTGACAGGGAAAATGGGCGAAGTGTTGAACTAAGTTCTCTTTCAAAAGGGACTTGCGATCAGGTGTATTTTGCATTTAGAATTGCCCTTTGTAAATTTATTTCCAAAAAAAACTTACCCCTTTTTATAGATAATGTTTTTGGAACCTTTGATGATTATAGATTAAAATTTACTTATGAAACCTTAAAAGAAATTTCAAAAGAAAGGCAAGTAATTATATTTTCATCATCAAAAAGGGATTATGAAAAGGCAGTTGAATTTAACATAAAGAGGATAGAATTATGAATATTTGGGCAATAGGAGATCTTCACATGGATAATAGTGGAGAAAAACCTATGGATATATTTGGTCCTAAGTGGATAAACCATGAACAAAAAATTTTTGAATTTTGGAAAGAAAATATAAAAGAGGATGATTTAATTTTATTACCTGGAGACATTTCTTGGGCATTACATTTAGAAGATGTAACCTATGATTTGGATAAAATCGAAAAATTAAAGGGAAAGAAAATTATTTCAAAGGGAAACCATGACTATTGGTGGGCATCAAATAATAAATTAAAGGGACTTGGATATAAGACTATAGAATTTATAAATAATAACAGTATTAATTGGAAAGATATTTCAATTTGCGGAACAAGAGGATGGATTGATAAAAGTTCAAGGGAATTTCAAAGTAAAGATTTAAAGATATTTAATAGGGAACTTTTAAGGATGGAAAACTCTTTTAAAGATAAAACTGGAAAAAGAATTATTGCTATGGTTCATTACCCGCCATTTAATTCTGACAAAGAATTAAATGAAATGGGGAAATTAATTGTAAAATACAAACCCTTTATTTGTATTTACGGTCATCTACATGGGGAGGGCCATAGCGAAGTCGTAGAAGGAAAATTTGAAGAAACACAATTTATATGTGTTTCCAGTGATTTTATTGATTTTAAGGCGGTAAAAATATGGAGCGAGAATTAGAAGTAAAAATATTGGGAATTGATTTTGATGCACTTGAAGAAAAACTTAAATCTTCAGGTGCTAAATTTTTAGGTAGAGAAGAACAAGAAAACATTAGAATTAATTCGGAAAAATTAAAAATAGAAAGGGAAAAAGGATACTTTAGAATTAGGAAAAGCTTAAATAGTATAACAAATAAAATTATTTACCAACTTACTTTTAAGGAACAGGTTAAAGATTTAAAGGTAAGACAAAGTTTAGAACACACAATACAATTTGATAATTTAGAAGAAATGTTAAGTATTTTAAAACTTATAGGATTTGATATTTTTAATAGGGGCTATAAAATAAGAAAGTCCTACTCCTACAAAAATGCCAGATTTGATTTCGATACATGGGATAAAAACTCATATCCAAGCCCTTATCTTGAAATTGAATTAAAAGATGAAAATGATTTAAATGAACTTTTAGAAGAATTTAAAATTGACAAAAAAAATGTTACAACAAAATCCATTGCAGAGCTTAGAAAAGATTTGGGCTTAGAATAAATATGATGACATATTATTTAAAAGTGTTATAATATTATTAAGGAGGCTCTAATGGATTACAAATTTATTAAATTTTTTAAAGAAATTAAAAAAGAAGATGTGTCAATAGTAGGTGGAAAGGGTGCCAATTTAGGAGAGATGACAATTAATGGTTTGCCTGTTCCTCCTGGATTTTGTGTAACTGCAGAAGGATATGGAGAATTTATAGATTACGCTGAACTTGATGATGTAGTTCAATTTTTAATTGAATCTTTAGACGTGGACAATGTTGATGCCTTAAATGAAATTTCCATGGAAATCAGAAATAAAATAATGTCTGCTGAAATTAAACCGGAATTAGAAGAAGAAATAAGATCAGCTTATAGAGAATTTTCAAAAAGCATATCTATGACGGATCCGGAAGTTGCAGTTAGAAGCTCGGCAACAGCAGAGGATTTACCGGATGCATCTTTTGCAGGTCAACAAGATACTTACTTACACATAAGAGGAGAAGAAGAATTAATTAAACACGTTAAAATGTGCTGGGCTTCTCTATGGACTTCAAGAGCAATTTATTACAGAGAAAAACAACATTATGATCATTTTGATGTAAAACTTTCAGCAGTAGTGCAAAAAATGGTTAATGCAAAAAAAGCGGGCGTAATGTTTACTGCAAATCCTATAAACAACAATATAGATGAAATGATGATAAACGCATCTTGGGGATTGGGAGAAGCAGTTGTTTCAGGATCTGTAACTCCTGATGAATATATTATAAATAAAAAGACAAAAGAGGTTATAGAAAAAAATATAGCTTCAAAAATCACCATGGTCGTTAAGAAAAAAGAAACTGTGGGCACAGAATATGTAGATGTAAAAAATTATTTAGGCAGCGAATATGTTGAAAAAGAATGCTTGAGCGAAAAAGAACTTAATAAACTTATTGAAATGGGCTTAAAAATTGAAAAAATTTATGGCAAAGTTCAAGATACCGAGTGGGCTTTTGACAATGATACTGATGAATTTTATTTTTTGCAATCAAGACCTATTACAACTATTCAAAATAAAAAAGAAGAAAATAATGAAGGCATAAGTCAAGAAAAATTAAAAGCCCTTATTAAAGGCTTGCCTGCAAGTCCTGGAATAGGAAGAGGAAAAGTAAGAAACATTAAAAATTTAAAAGAAATAGATCAAGTTAGTCAAGGGGACATACTTGTAACTGAAATGACAAACCCGGATATGGTTCCTGCCATGAAAAAAGCTGCAGCAGTTGTAACAGATGAAGGTGGAAGAACTTGCCACGCTGCAATTGTTTCAAGGGAACTTCAAATTCCATGTATTGTTGGCGCAAGAAATGCAACTGATGTTTTAAAAGATAAAATGTTAGTTACTGTTGATGCAACAAGGGGAGTTGTTTACGAGGGAGATGTTTTAAAAGAAGAAAAAACAGAAGAAACTAAAGTTTCTCCAGTTCAAATAATGAGTGCTCCTATTACAGCTACAAAAATTTATATGAATTTGGGAGAACCAGGTTTAATAAATAAGTATAAAAATTTACCATTTGATGGAATAGGCCTTATGAGGACTGAATTTATTTTTACAAATATGATAGGAGCCCATCCTATGTATTTAGTAAAGACTGGTCAGGGCGACTTAATGATTGAAAAATTATCTGAGGGAATTTCAAAAGTTGCTCAGGCAATCTTCCCGAGAAATTTAACTGTAAGAATGAGTGATTTCAGAACCAATGAGTTTAGAGGATTAAAAGGTGGAGAAGAAGTTGAGCCCATTGAAGAAAATCCTATGATAGGATGGAGAGGAGTTTCAAGATATATTTCACCTGAATATGAAGAAGGATTTAGACTTGAATGTCGTGCAATAAAAAAAGTAAGAGAAGAGTATGGTCTTACAAACGTAACAGCAATGCTTCCCTTTGTAAGAACTCCAGAAGAGCTTATTAAAGTTAAAGAAATAATGGCGGAAGAAGGCCTAAAACAATCTAAGAATTTTAAGATTTGGATAATGGCTGAAGTTCCTGCGGTAGTTTTTCAAGCTGAAGAATTTGCAGAATTAGTTGATGGATTTTCCATAGGAAGCAACGATTTAACTCAACTTGTTATGGGAGCCGATAGAGATAACGGTGTTCTTAATAATATGGGATATTTTGACGAAAGAAATGAATCCGTTAAAAGAGCCTTAAAAATTCTTATAAATGCTGCAAAGAAAAAAGGGATAACTTGCTCTATTTGTGGGCAAGGACCGAGCCAATATCCGGAACTTGCAGAATTTTTAGTTGAGTGTGGAATAACTTCTATTTCAGTAAATCCCGACACTGTTGAATATACAAGAAGACTTATTGCATCTGTTGAACAAAGAATGATTTTAAATAAACTTAGAGAAATTTAAAAATTTAATAAATTTATTAGGAGGATTTTATCCTCCTTTTTTATTTATTAAAATAAAATCTTTTAAATTTCACAAATTTTTCAAAGGATAATGTGAATATCAGTAAATGTGATATATGTCACATAAAAGAAAAAATTTAAAGTATATAATTTTTTTATACGCAATGAAATCGATTGTTAAAACCTAAAAATTGCAAAAAGAATTTGTTAGCTTTATAATTACTTTGTAGTTATGTGTATATTTATGGGAGGTTATTATGGCAAAAAAATTTAAAACTATGGATGGAAATGAAGCTGCCGCTCACGTGGCATATGCCTTTAGCGATGTTTCATGTATCTATCCTATCACACCATCTTCACCTATGGCTGAGCATATTGATGCTTGGGCTTCACAGGGAAGAAAAAACATATTTGGACAAGAAGTTTTAGTTAAAGAACTTCAATCAGAAGCAGGAGCTGCAGGAGCAGTTCACGGTGCTTTACAAGCAGGATCACTAACATCTACTTATACAGCATCACAAGGACTTCTTTTAATGATTCCTAATATGTATAAAATCGCAGGAGAGCTTCTACCAGGAGTATTCCACGTTGCAGCAAGAGCTTTAGCTTCACATGCCCTATCAATTTTTGGAGATCACCAAGACGTTATGGCAGCAAGAGCTACAGGATTTGCACTTCTTTGTTCAGGTTCAGTTCAAGAAGCTATGGACCTTGGAGGAGTTGCTCACTTAGCTGCAATTAAATCAAGAGTTCCTTTCTGTCACTTCTTTGACGGATTTAGAACTTCACACGAAGTACAAAAGATTGAAGTTTTAGATTACGACGATCTTGCAAAATTAGTAGATAAAAAAGCTTTAAGAGAATTTAGAGAAAAAGCTTTAAATCCTAATGGTTCACAAATTCGTGGTACTGCACAAAACCCGGACATCTATTTCCAAGAAGTTGAAGCTTCAAATAGATTCTATGAAAATGTAGTTGGCATTACAGAAGAATATTTAAATAAAATTTCTGATTTAACAGGAAGAAAATATGGACTATTTAACTACTACGGAGCAAAAGATGCTGAAAGAGTTATAGTAGCTATGGGTTCAGTTACTGAATGTATAGAAGAAGTAGTTGACTACTTAACAGCAAAAGGCGAAAAAGTAGGTTTATTAAAAGTTCATCTTTACAGACCGTTCTCTAAAGAACATTTCATGAATGCTATGCCTAAGACTGTAAAGAAAATTGCAGTTCTTGACAGAACAAAGGAAAAAGGAGCAATTGGAGAACCTCTATACCTTGATGTAAGGGATCTTTATTATGATGAAAAAGAAAGACCTCTAATTATAGGCGGAAGATATGGACTTGGTTCAAAAGATACCAATCCATCTCATATTCTTGCAGTTTATAAGCACCTTAATGATGAAAATCCAAGACATAACTTTACAATCGGTATTGAAGACGACGTTACAAATCTTTCACTTCCTATTGATGAAGTTATTACAACAGAACCAAAGGGAACAATCAGATGTAAATTCTGGGGATTTGGTTCAGACGGTACAGTAGGTGCCAACAAATCTGCAATTAAAATTATAGGAGATAACACTGATATGTACGCTCAAGGTTACTTTGACTATGACTCAAAGAAATCCGGTGGTGTTACAATGTCTCACTTAAGATTTGGTAAAAATAGAATCACATCAACTTATCTATTAAGTGAAATGGACTTTATTTCTTGCTCAAAACAATCTTATGTATATCAATACAATCTTTTAAGAGGCCTTAAAAAAGGTGGTACATTCTTAATGAATACTACTTGGGATGATGCTTCTCTTGAAGAACATCTACCAGGCTCAATGAAGAAATATATTGCTGAAAATCAAATTAAATTCTATACAATAAATGCAACAAAAATCGCTGCTGAAATAGGATTAGGTGGAAGAACAAACATGGTAATGCAATCTGCATTCTTTAAACTTTCTGAAGTACTGCCAATTGACCAAGCAGTAGATCTATTAAAGAAAGCTATTGTTAAAGACTACGGTGCTAAAGGTGATGATATAGTTAACATGAACTATAGAGCCGTAGAATCAGGAATTGATGCACTTCACCAAGTAAGCGTTCCTGAATCTTGGAAAAACTCTGAAGTTGAAGAAGGCCACAAAATTGAAGGTGCTCCAGAATTCATAAACAAGATTTTAATTCCTGTAAACAGACAAGAAGGTAACTTACTTCCTGTTTCAACTTTCATAGGCATGGAAGACGGAACATTCCCAGCAGGTACATCACGTTATGAAAAACGTGGAATTGCAGTAAGTGTACCACAATGGCAAATTGAAAATTGTATACAATGTAACCAATGTTCATTTGTATGTCCTCACGCAGTTATAAGACCTTTCTTACTTGACTCAAAAGAAAAGGCAAATGCACCTGAAACTTTTGAAACTAAAAAAGGTATGGGTAAGGGAGCAAGCGACTTTGAATATAGAATTCAAATCTCACCTCTTGACTGTACAGGATGCGGAAACTGTGCTCAAGTATGTCCTGCAAAGGAAAAAGCTTTAGTTATGGTTCCATATGAAGGTGAACTTGAAGTTCAAGCTAAAAACTGGGATTATGCCATGAGCGTAACTTCTAAACAAGATAACTTTGAACCTAACAATGTTAAAAATTCACAATTCTTTATGCCTCACCTTGAATTCTCAGGAGCATGTGCAGGTTGTGGAGAAACTCCATATGTAAAACTTGTAACTCAACTATTTGGAGATAGAATGAGTATAGCGAATGCAACAGGTTGTACTTCAATTTGGGGTGGTTCAGCACCATCAATGCCATATTGCCAAGACTCAAATGGCTGTGGACCATCATGGGCAAACTCACTATTTGAAGATAATGCTGAATATGGATATGGAATGGCAGTATCTCAAACTCAAACAAGAGAATTAATAAAAGTTAACATGGAAAAATTCATTGAATTAAATGTTGATAGCCAAGCTAACGAAGCATTTAAAGCATGGATTGAAGGAATGGATGACTATAAGGCTTCTAAAGCAGCAGCAGTAAAAGTTGAAGAAGCTTTAAATAAAACTTATGGAAATAAAGAAGCAGACGATATAATCTATGATCTAAAGGGTCTAAAGAGATTCTTAATCAAGAAGAGCCAATGGATATTAGGTGGAGACGGCTGGGCATATGATATTGGATACGGCGGACTTGACCATGTTCTTGCATCTGGAGAAGATATCAACGTACTTGTTGTAGATACTGAAGTTTATTCAAATACAGGCGGTCAATCTTCTAAATCAACACCAACTGCAGCAGTTGCACAATTCGCAGCAGCAGGTAAAGAAGTTAGAAAGAAAGACTTAGGACTTATGGCAACAACTTACGGTTATGTATATGTTGCTCAAATAGCAATAGGTGCAGATAAGAACCATGCACTAAAGGCAATAAAAGAAGCAGAAGCTTATAAGGGACCATCTCTAATAATCGCTTATGCTCCATGTATCAACCATGGTATTAGAAAAGGTATGGGAGTTTCAATTGAAGAAGAAAAGAAAGCAGTTGAAACAGGATATTGGCATCTATACAGATACAATCCAACTCTTAAAGAAGAAGGAAAGAACCCATTCACTCTTGATTCTAAAGCACCTACAAGACCATACAGAGAATTCCTTGACGGAGAAGTTAGATATACTTCACTTAAAAAGAAATTCCCTGAAAGAGCAGAAGCTCTATATGAAATTGCAGAAAAGAATGCTAAAGAAAGATACGAAAACTATATTCGTTATGATGAAGCTGGAACTTTGGAACAAAAATAAATTTATAAATAAAAAAGAGATCTCGAAAGAGGTCTCTTTTTTTATGAATTTAAAATAAAGGCAATTTTAATTTAAATTAGTATGAAATTAATAAGCATAAAAAATAATTTTGAAACAATTTCTATTATTATAAAGGGAACTATATACCAACCCATAAAATTAATTTTATCTGCCGATTCGAGCTCTTGTTTATATTGATTAAGAGCAACAAAAGTTGTAATAAAAAATAAAAGTATAGTTGAGAAAAGTCCAGGAGTCATTGCTTCAATAGGTCTCCAATTTAAAATTCCATCAAAGGGATTTATTAAGAATAGTATAAAAACAAAAACTCTGCAAATAAACCAATTAAAGAAAGCCTTATCTAAAATAGTATCCTTATTTGCCTTTATCCAAACTTTGTCACTGGCAATGGAAAAGGCAAGATAGTGGTCAAATAAACTTATTACAATTTTTAAAATAGGAATGAAAATTATTCCTACAAAAAATTTTTTGTAAGCAAGACTCACAGCAATAAGATCTAAGATGAACATTATGATTATCATTGCAATTTTTGCATTTTTATCCTTTTTTGCAATTTTTTCATCAACAAGAGAAATTTGATTTCCCACATTTTCCAAATCTAAATTTTTAAAATCTAAATTTTTTTTGATTTTTTTTACTTTTAAGTCTTTAAAATTATCTTTCTGTAAATTTTTAACTTTTTCAGAAGGATTTTTTTTCTTAGAAGGATTTTTAACTTTTTCATCATCATCTTTATTTTTTGAAAAAGAACCTCCAAAGAAAGATTTAATTTTATTAATAGGCTTGTTTTTTTCAAGCTCAGCCTTTTTTAATTCTTCTTCCCTTAAAGCTTCATTAACCTGTTCAAAAAAAGTTTTTGCATCAGAATGATAAAGTTTTTTTGAATCTGTCTTTTGGTCAAAAGACTTATTAACATTTGAAGATGTACTTTTTTTCTTTTCTTTGTCCTTATAAATAAAATCTTGACTGGGATTTTCTCTATCTATTACAAAATCCTTAGAAATTTCTGTAATATCATCATTGCGACGTTTGACTTTGTTTAGATTTTTTGAAGACTCTTTTTTAATAAATCTTTCCACATTTTTAAAATCATCAGAAATTAAATCACTTTTATCAGGATGAGATTTTTCAGCTTTCTTTAACTCTTCCTCCAAATCAACCTTAGGAATACTCATGGTATTTTCCATATTTATAGGATTAAGGTCAGTTAAAGTTTCATTTATATTTTGATTTTTAAGATGGTCAGTATTTTTATTTTTTTTCTCTAAATCTGCAAAAATAGAAAATTCATCATCATCTTCATTTATAAAATCTTTAAAATGCTCTTTAAAGGATTTCTTTTTCTTTTCAGGCTTTTTGGAAAAATCTGTTTTTTCCTGAGAAACCTCAGGTTTTTCAGGATTTTTTACGATTTCTTCTCTTTTCTCCTTAAAATTTTCTGAATTTTTAATATCCATTGAATCCTTTAAAATAGATTTTTTTTCTTCATCTAAGCTTTTTGAAGTTAAGTCCTCTTTATTAAAATCAACTTTAGTATCAGACTTATTTTCCTTTTTTATATCCTCTTCAAAAACTTGTGACAAATCATTTATCTCTTTGTTTAATTTAGTTGGACTTTCAGGCTTCAGATTTATGTTTTTTTTGTAATTTTCTATATTAGATTTGACTTTCTTGTCAACTGCATTAATAATATCCTTGATTTGTGAAGTTGAATCAATACCATCATCTCTAATGGGCTTAAAGATTCTCGTCTCTTCCATATCAATTTGATCTTTGTCATTTGATTTTATGGTAACTTTGACATTTCTAAGATTTTTTCCGCAGTTTTTACAATAATTGTCTTCTGAATTTACTATATGACCACAATTTGGGCAATACAAATTATCACCTTCTCACTAAAATAATTATAACATATTTTATATTATAAAAGAGAGCTTTAAAAGAGTCTTAAGATTATTTATAGGATTAAAATTTCTATAAATTTTAAGAAAAAAATTTAAACTTATAAATTGTAAAAATTTTGTGAAAACGTATTGACAAGAAAAATTGAAGATAGTACAATATAAAGATTTACTTGACATAGACCACTAAATATAGTATAATTAAGCAAAATAAAGAGAGTAGAGGGGATATAAGATGAACCAGATGGAAATGATTAAGAAAGAGCTTACACAACATATTGGAAAAAGAATTGTCTTAAAAGCCAATAAGGGTAGGAAGAAATATGTCACAAGATTTGGAAAAATTAAAGCGGTATATCCCAGTTTGTTTGTAGTTGAAGTTGAAAATGGAATTGAAATGACAACCTCATCTTACACCTATTCTGACGTACTCACTTCAACAGTTATGATTTCTGTTATTGAAGATGATATAGATTTAAAAGAATGTAATGAAAAAATTTCCTAAGAAGGCTAAGCCTTCTTTTTTTTATTGTAAAATTTATGTTAAAATTATCTTATGAAAGTTTATTCTCAAGCTAAAATAAATATAGGTCTTGATATTTTAAATAAAAGGCAAGACGGATATCACAATATAAAAACAATAATGTATCAAATTCCTTTATTTGAAGAGATGGTTTTTGAAAAATCCAGGGACCTTAAAATTGAAATGGTAGGAATAGAAAATTTAAGGTTAGAAGATAATATTATTTATAAATCCTATTTGGCACTTAAAAAATTTACAAATAAGGATTTACCCTTTACTTGTAAAGTTATAAAAAATGTTCCCTATGGAGCAGGACTTGCAGGGGGAACTTTTAACGGAGCAAACACATTAAAATTTTTAAACTCCGCCTATGATTTAAATCTATCTTTAAAGGAACTAGAAAAAATAGGTAAAAATATTGGAGCGGATTTTCCCTACTGCTTAAATGGAGGAATTTTTTTAGCTGAGGGCATAGGCGATATTTTACAAAAAATTCAAATGCCTAAGCTTAATATCTTACTTATTAATCCTGGATATGAAATTTCTACAAAAGAAGTCTATGAAAAAATAAAGATAGATAATAAGAGAGTTGATTTTAATAAAATAAGATCCTCTATTTTATCAAAGGACTTAGATGGACTTAGGAAAAATCTCATAAATAAAATGGAAGAACCAGTTTTTAAAAAACATCCGGACCTTTATGACTTAAAAGAAAAAATTTCAAGTTTCAATGCCGCAGGACTATTAAGTGGAAGCGGGTCAAGCATTTTTGGAATTTTTATGAATAAGGAAGATCTTAAAAGGGCCTATAATTATTTTAAGGATATTTATGATAAAGTGTATGGGTTTGGAGGAGAAGATGTATAAAATTTTCATCTATGATGATTCCATAGGCTCCATTGGAATGGTAAAAAATTTAAGAAAAAATTTAAATAAAGAATCTTTTGTATTTTTTGCAGATACCATATCTTATCCCATGGCACTAAGAAAAAAATCCGCATCGACAATTGCCCTTGCTCGGGCAAATTATTTTTTAGATCAAAACCCCAAGGCAATTTTAGTTGTAAATCCAACACTTGCTTACTATTTAAATGGCATTCAAAAAGTTGTAACAGCCTTTGAAAGTTATAAAGACTTACTTAAAAGTCACACAGTTATAGGAGCGAGCAACTTAAAAAAATTTTATTCAATAGATGATTTTGTGGATGGACAAGTTCTAATAAATGCAGTTAATGATGGAGGAAATCTTTATATAAGCGACAAGATAATAGAAAGCCTTGTGGGAGGCAAAAAAGATGTTTTTTTATTTGACACAGACCTTTCTCTTATTAAAGACAGATTTAAAAAACATGTTAGTGGAGAAGTTATAAGTCTTAATGATTTAGCTGAAAATTATTTTATAAAATATATGGAGGACAAAAAATGGACCCTCAAATTTTTAGAGGGAAATATAAAATATATAGTAAGCGAAAATAGAAAAGATTTTTATACAAATGCAGAAAAATTTACAGACTTTAAAATAAGACCCGTATATAAATTTAGGGCTTAAAAAACTGGATATAATATTAATTAGTTGTAGTGGATGCTAACCTATACTTTGTAGGAGGCATCCATTTTGTTTTTTATTGAATGCTTTCGTATTGTAATAATAAATATATTTTTCTATCGCTCTCGAAAATTCTACGAAAGATCCACAACTCTTTTCATAACCATAATAAACCTCATTTTTAACTTACCAAAGAATGTTTATATAATAGAGTTATCATAACAATTACTTTTCTTGATATGGATTGCCTTATACCATGATTTTAAGCTCATTTACATTTTTTTAATCTATATGTATAATAAAAATATCTATAAAATCTATAAAAAAAGATGATTACAGTTCCGAATACAATTATTGGGAGCCTTATAGGTCAAGCTATTTTGTAATAAAGAAACAGAAATAAAACTAAGCTATAAAATAGGAACATTAAAAGACTATCAAACGGTAGGAGTAGCATTTATGACAGAAACTAAAACAAACTTCTTAGGAGATGAGGTAGGTTTAGGAAAAACAGTTCAAGTAGCAGGAACAATAAATGAATATAAAAAAGAAAGACCAGAATTAAGGTCATTATAGAAAAGGACACTTAGGTGTCCTTTTTTAGTTTTATAAGAGAATAAAAGTGGTAGTAACAAAAGGATCCCATCAAGGTATAACCATTGGAAACTACAGGTGATTAAATAAAAACAAGATCAAAGTGCGGTGAAATAGTACAGGAATATACAGGGATACAAATATATAATATTGACAAAAAATGATGGAGGGGTAAAATGGTTTTAGGTATAAAAATTTTTTGTTAAGGGAGGGGTGAGTTAAGAATACTATAGGATTGTTCTCATGTCATAAATTTAATATGCTTAAAAAGTAAATACAATTAAGAAAGAGGTGACTATTTTGATGAGAAATAAAATTATTTCTTTATTTCTATCAATATTAATGCTTATTGGGATCATAAGTCCATCTATAGATGTGGTTTATGCAGAGGGTAATAATTTACCGATTAACACTAATGAAATTAGCGGGAATAAAGAAGAAGTTAACAGGGAAGATAATTTTTTAACCGAAAATATAGAAACAATGGGGAGTGCAGAAAAAGCGACTGGAGGAAATAATCTAACAGAAGTTTACTTAGATTATGCAAATGGTGATGATAATAATGACGGTACAAAAGAAAAGCCGGTTAAAACTTTTGCTAAGGCAATTGAAAAGACTAAAGACGGAGATACGCTTAATGTTATAAGCCTTACTGAAACAAATATAACAGTTGATAAACAAGTAACATTAAAATTTATCTCTGATGTAACTATGCAAGGTAGTGAAACTGGAATTGACCTTTCAGAAGGAAGTCATTTAACTGTAGCCGATGGAAAAACATTAACAATGACAGGTTATAAAACAGCAATTAATGTTAAAAAAGGAGCAGAGATAAACGACGGAAATTATGTGTTAGATAAAAATGAAACTGCCTTTAGTTTGGCTGACGGAGCTAAAATTAATGGTACATCTAAAGATAAGTTAAAAA
>CAMQDG010000013.1 GCA_946999425.1 uncultured Peptoniphilus sp. | reverse complement strand
ATTTTGAATAAACATTAATTTTAAATCATTTAAGAAATCCTTTCATTTTAAGCAAACTTCTTATTGCCACAACCTTTGAAAATCTTGTAGGGACCAATTTATTGGTCCGCGTGTATAATGTGGGAGAACAAAAATATTTTTTATATAAATAAATTATGTGGGCTGTAGGGACCGGTTTACCGGTCCGTGTGTATAATGTGAGAGAAAAAACTTAACATTTTTTATAAAATTTTTTACGCTTTATGTAGAACATTTTTATTTTTTTAATTTTTTCAATTTATATTTTTTCTGCATTTATTCTTTTTCATTTTTTATTTTATTTCAAATAATTCGCCTTACGGCGGCGGACCGATAAATTCTTTTAAATTTTATAGGAATTTAAAAGAACATATGTTTACAAAAATGTTGTGTGGTGGTATAATTTTTGCAGGTGGTTAAATGGATATTCAAGAAAAAATTAAAATTTTAACTGATGCTGCTAAGTATGATGTGAGTTGTTCTTCCAGCGGGTCTAATAGAAAAAATAAAAATGGTTTGGGTGATGCGAGTTTTTCTGGTATATGCCATTCTTGGAGCGAGGACGGCAGGTGCATTTCTCTTTTAAAGATTCTTTTGACCAATAAGTGCATTTACAACTGCAATTATTGCATAAATAGAAGGGACAATGATGTTGTTAGGGCGGAGTTTACTCCGAGGGAAGTGGCTGATTTAACTATAAATTTTTATAAAAGAAATTATATTGAGGGTCTTTTTTTATCTTCTGGGATTTTTAAGAGTCCTGATAAAACTATGGAAAGTCTTATTGAGGTTGCTGAGCTTTTAAGGAACAAGTACAATTTCAATGGCTATATTCATATGAAGGCTATTCCTGGGGCTTCTCATGATCTTATTCATAAACTGGGGAATTTAGTGGACAGGATGAGTATTAATATTGAACTTCCTACGGAGAGGTCTTTGAGTCTTTTGGCTACTCAAAAGTCCTACGGTCAGATTTTTAAGCCTATGGGAAATATAAAAGAGACTTTGATTGAAAATGTTGAGGAAAGAAAGATTTTTAGAAAGGCTCCTAAGTTTTTGCCTGCTGGTCAAACGACTCAAATGATTGTGGGGGCAAGTCGTGAGGATGATTTAACTATTATTAATCAAGCTCAGAGTCTTTACGAAAATTTTAATATGAAGAGGGTTTATTATTCCCGCTATATTCCTGTTGTTAAGTCAAGTTTTACAGAGGGAATTTCTGAGACTTCTATGCTAAGGGAACATAGAATTTATCAGGCGGACTGGCTTTTAAGGTTTTACGGTTTTAAGGCTGATGAAATTTTAAATAAAAAAAATCCTTATTTTGATTTAAGGTTGGATCCTAAAATGAATTGGGCTATAGAAAATATTGAAAAGTTTCCTCTTGAGATTAATAGGGCAAGTTTTGAGGAACTTATGCGCGTTCCAGGCATTGGAAGGACCTATGCTCTTAGGATAATAAATGCCAGAAGGTTTGCAGCTTTAAATTATGATGATTTAAAAAGCTTAAAAATTTCAACTAAAAATTGCAAAAATTTTATAACTGTAAGGGGAGTTTACAGGGGTATAAATGTTTCTACAAAGGAGGCTTTAAAGGATATTATGTCAGCTAAAGATCCTTATTCCTGTGAGCAGTTAAAGATGTGGTGATATGAAATATATTTATGATGGGACTTTTGATGGTCTTTTAACTTTAATATTTGATTCTTATAAGTTTATTGAAGATATAGAGATAGAAAGGGACAATGGTCAATTTGCTTTTTTTGATAGCCTATATGTAAAGAGGGATTTAGAAAAGGCAAATAGGGTTAAAAATAGCTTGATAAAAAATTTTTCTAAGGATATTTTGGGGGATTTTTTTAAGATTTTTTTGTCGGACCATATAAAAAAGGAATATATTATAGGGGTTTGTATAAAGAATATTTACAGATATGGTATTAATTTTTTAAGTTCTGCTCATGAGTACGCAGTGGCTTATAGGGGAGTTTTAAAGAATTTTTCTCGGGAACTCCATTCTTATAAGGGGCTTTTAAGGTTTAGGGAGATTCAGGATAATTTTTTATTGGCTGAGTTTTCTCCTCAAAATGATATTTTAATTTTTTTGGCAAGGCATTTTTTAAAAAGAATGCCTAAGGAAGATTTTATTATTTGTGATGATAAAAGAAAAAAAGCTGCTTTTTGTCAAAAGGGCAGGCTTAAAATTTTAGATGTTGAGTCTTTAAGCCCTATAGATAGTGAAAATGAAAAGTTTTTCAGGTCCGCTTGGGTTAGCTTTTATGATTCTGTTGCCATTGAGGAGAGAAAAAATATCGACCTTATGGTTTCTAATATGCCTAAAAAATATTGGAAATATCTACCGGAAAAAAAGCTACGATAATAATTAAAAGGATTAAATCAACTCCACTATTATTATAAATGATTAAAATTTATAAATAGAGCTAATTCATTTTACATTCATTTAGGCAGGTTAAAATGGGTATAGTTAAAGAGGAGGTAGAAAAATGGATGAAAGAAATGAAGAATTAAATAAAGAAATAAAGAATTATTATGAAAATGAAAATTTTTCCAAAAGAAAAAATAAAAAAGGAGGAAAGGGGATTTTATTTTTAGCCCTTATTTTTTCTCTTATTGGAGGTCTTTTAGGAAGTGCTCTTACTTATGGTCTTTTGGGGGAAAGATTTAAAATGGCTGTTTCCACAGAGGCTAATAAAGAAAAGGATTTTCAAAGTCAAAATGTAAATATACAAACAAGCTCAGGGGAAAATTCTGCAACTTATGTTTTTGAAAAAGTAGTTCCTTCAGTTGTAGGTATTACAACTCAGGGTTATCAAATGACCCCCTTTGGAACACAAGCAGTAAGGGGAACAGGATCTGGAGTAATTTATTCAGATGATGGATATATTTTGACAAATTCTCACGTAGTTTCTTTGGGAGGGAAAACGGCAGAAAAGGTAAATGTATTTTTAAACGATGGCACCAGTACTGAAGGAAAAGTTGTATGGTCCGACAGTTTTATAGATATAGCCCTTGTAAAAATTAAAAGCGATAAAAAATTGGAAGGAGCAAGTTTTGGAGATTCTGACACTTTAAAAGTTGGACAAACAGCCATTGCCATAGGAAATCCTCTTGACATGGCCTTTCAAAGATCTATGAGTAAGGGAATAATTTCAGGCCTTAACAGATATATAGGTCAAGTTGATGGTGGCGGATTTATGGTAGGCTTAATTCAAACAGATGCTTCCATTAATGGAGGAAATTCTGGAGGACCTCTTATAAATGACAGGGGACAGGTAATAGGAATTAATACCGTAAAAGTTTCTTCTGCTGAAGGCATGGGCTTTGCAATTCCTATTAATTCTATTAAACCTATTATAGAAAGTGTAATTAAGACAGGGGATTATAAGGCGGTTGCCCTAGGGGCATCATCAGTTCCCGTTGAAGCTGCAAATAGAATGTTAGGAACAAATATAAAATCCAATAAGGGTCTTTATGTTGGAGATGTTTTAGACAATTCTCCTGCCAAGGCAGCTGGACTTGAAAAGGGTGATGTCTTATTAAGAATGGACGGAAAAGATTTGGACAGTGTCAACACTTTAAGGGCAGATCTTTACAAATACAAGCCTGGAGATAAGGTTAAACTTGATATTTTAAGGGACAAAAAAGAAATGACCCTTGAAATAACTTTTACAGATTATAAAGTTCCAAAGACTGAAGAAAATGTAGAAAAAAATCCTAACAACCAAGATGATTCCCAAATGGATGACAGAGAAAGACAAAGGTTGTATGAATTTTTCAAAGAATTTTTCGGAAGGTAAAATAAAAAAATGTAGACTTACAAAATAAAGTCTACATTTTTTTTGTACAAGTTTATAATTTTTTTGGGATTTTTTTATCTCATCATCACCATCATTCCATTAAGTCCATAATTTTTCCCATCTCTTCGGGCAGAGTGTAAATTAATATTGTCAAAGGTAATTTCTTTGGATACTTCAATATTTTTTATTCCATTATTTTCTAAAATTATCTTATTTGCCTTTTTCATGTTAAGTAAAAACTTTTCATTTTTATTGTCCTTTGAAATAAAAATATCTGACTTTTTAAAATTCTTATAAGTATTAAAAGAATCAAAGGCATCATAGACGTCCTTGCCAACTTCATAATTTTTTGAATCTATGGAAGGACCTATGTAGGCAAGGATATTTTCTCTTTTTCCCCCTAAGCCTAAGATTTTTTCGATTAAGCTTTCGCCTATTTTTTCAGAAGTTCCTCGCCAACCAGAGTGGACAAGCCCTAAGATATGATTTTCTCTTTCGTAAAGGACAAGGGGAGTGCAGTCGGCAAATTTTATAAAAAGACCCACATTTTTTGAGCTTGTAATCATTCCGTCGCTGTCAAGAAAAATTTTTCCATATATAAAATCTTCAGCCTTATCCTTTTCAATGATTTTTATATTAGTTGAATGACTTTGGTAACAGGAATAAATTTCCTCTGGTTCAACATTATCTTTTTTTAAATTTTCTTCTATATAATTTTTGACTTTATCTCCCACTTTTGCATATCTGAAATCATAGGGTTTTAAGTAAATTCTATTGTAAATTTCTTTTAATAATAAACTTTTCATAATATCACCTATCTAATATTACCCAATATTTCACAAATATTACAAGAAAAAATAATATGTAATACAATCTTAAAATTAATAGAAAAAATAACTGATATAATAGAAGTATAAATTGGAAGTGGTGAGGACATGAGAAGGTTAAAAAAATACCTGACACTATTAATTTCAATTTGTATGTTATTTGTAAGTGTTTCTGCAAGGTCTTTTTCCGATACTAAAAATCACTGGGCAAGTGATTATATTGATAAGCTTTCGGACATGGGTTTTATTTCCGGATATGAGGGTGATTTATTTAAACCTGATGCGGAAATTTCAAGGGCTGAATTTTATGCCGTTGTTAACAATATGGCAAATTTAAAAAAGGTCTACCCTGTTTTTTTCAGTGATGTAAAACCTGATGATTGGTTTTATAAAGAAGTTGGAAAAGCTGTTAAGGCAGGTTATTTAGTTCCTACTACGGGAAATCTAAATCCTTCAAAGCCTATTAGTAGACTGGAAGTTGTAGAAATCTTAGGCTATATGTATAAGTTGAAACCATATACAAGGGAAGCTTTAAATTTTAAAGATTTGGAAAATTTGTCTTCTGAAGAGGTTGCCTATATAGGGGCTCTTGTAAAGTTGGGGGCTGTTGGAGGTTACCCTGATAATACTTTTAGACCCAAGGGTTCTCTTTTAAGAGGAGAGGTTTCAAAAATTTTAACAAGCCTTATTGATAAGGCGGGTCTTCCTGGTGAAAGAACAGTGCCAGACAGTAAAATTAAATTTGGAGATAAAAATCTTTACCAATAAAGAGTGCTTTTAGAGTACTCTTTTTTTGGTTAAAAATTTTGGAAAAATTTCTATAGTTTGATATAATGAATGCGGAGGAATTTATGGATTATTTCTTAAAACACAAAAAAAATTTTCTTCTTGGCGGCATTGCTTTTTTTCTGTTTTTATTTTTAATTTTCAACAGAAATAACTTAAATGGCAACAAGACTTTGGTTAAGGTAAAGACTCCCGGTTTTGTAAGTGATGTAAAAGATTTTCATCTTACAGGCTCATCTCTTATGATTTGGGATTTAAATTATCTTTATATTGCCACAAAAGATGGAGAAATGGAAAAGAAGATTGACAAGAGTTCTGAAAATTTAAAAGTTTTTTGGGGGACTAATTCATGCTATTTATATGATTCCGATCTTAAAAAGATTTATAGATATTCTGAAAGTGGAGAATTTTTAGGTACTTCAGTTGCTCCTTATGATGTTTATAACATAATTAGCCAGGGGCAAAATACCATTGTTCACATGAAGGATAATGGTAGGGAAGTTTTGAGCCTCTTAAAAGGGGATTCTTTAAGTGAAATCTATAAAACTCAGAATTTTATAGTTGCCATGGATTTCAATGACCTAAAAAATTATGTTGTTGCGGAAATAAATCCCTATGACAGAGGATATAAAACAACTTTATCAGGTAATGGTAAATTTTCAAATAGAATCGATTATGTAGGGGAAGTTGCCTTAGACGTAAAAGTAATGGCAGGCAAAGTTGTAATGGTGACTGATAAAAACATTTATATTTTAAATGGGGAAGATACTCTACATAAAGAGATACCAAATATTAGTGATGTCCTTTATAAAGATTCTTCTATTTATCTTTTGCATAGCGGAATTCTTTCAAAATATAATATGAGGCTTGAAGAAGGGGCAAAGTTTATTATTGCAGCAAATGTAACAGGCCTTGCTGATGTGGGAGGTTCAATTTACACTATCGGTGAATCTGATTTAGGAGGAGAGATAGGTAAAAAATCTGAATTTTACACAAGACTTGGATCAGGTATTGAAAAAATTGAGATAGGCGGTGTAACTGTTGCCGCACTTAAAGATGGTAAATTGAATATTTATAAGATTATTCAATCGAGAAATGCAGACAATAATAAGATGAGAGATCTCTCGGAAGGTGATTAAGGAGTTTATTATGCTTTATTATGAGCTGGGCGATATTATTACTTTAAAAAAAGGACATCCCTGTGGTGAAAATCGTTGGGAGATTTTAAGAACCGGCGCCGATATCAAACTGAAATGCTTAGGTTGTGACAGGATGATTTGGTTAAGCCGTATGGAGTTTGAAAAAAGGGTCAGAAAAATTTTAGAGGGTGAAAAATTTGTAAGTATAATTCACCATAAAAGACCCGAGGAGGATTAAATGGAAGTTCAAAAAATTTATGATGCTAAGGAAAGATTAAAAGGCCATATTAAAACTACACCTCTTGTAAGAGCTGCAAATTTAGGAAAAGATATTTATTTAAAAGTTGAAGTGTTACAAGACACAGGTTCCTTCAAATTAAGAGGAGCTTATAATAAAATTGCTACTTTAACTCCTGAGGAAGCTTCAAAGGGAGTTATAGCATGTTCAGCTGGAAATCATGCTCAGGGCGTTGCAAAATCAGCTACTGAAAGGGGCATAAAATCTATTATTTGTATGCCTTTACACGCACCTATTTCAAAAGTTGAAGCAACAAAAAATTATGGAGCTGAAGTTTTACTTGTTCCAGAAACTTTTGATGATGCAGCAGCTAAGGCTCAAGAGTTGGTTAGAGAAAAAGGCTATACTTTTATTGCACCTTTTAATGATGAAGAAGTTATAGCAGGTCAAGGTACAATAGGTCTTGAAATACTGGAAGATCTTCCAGATTGTGATATTGTAGTTGTGCCTATTGGAGGCGGAGGACTTATAAGTGGAGTTGCTCTTGCAGTTAAATCCCTTAGACCTTCTTGCAAGGTAATAGGAGTTCAAACAAAGGCAGTTCCTTCTATGTATGAATCTAAAAAAGCAGGAAAGATAACAGGAGTTAAGGGCGGTTCAACTATTGCAGATGGTATTGCCGTAAAGGTTCCAGGAGAAGTTACCTTTGATTTAGTTGAAAAATATGTAGATGAAATTGTACTTGTTGATGAAAATGAAATTTCTTCTGCCATACTTACTCTTCTTGAAAAGAATAAAATAGTTACTGAAGGAGCGGGAGCAACACCTGTTGCAGCTTTAATGTATGATAAGTTTGAACATGAGGGCAAAAAAGTTTGCTGTCTACTTTCAGGTGGAAATATTGATGTAACAAGAATTGCAAAAGTAATAAACAAGGGCTTATTTAAAACTAAAAGATCTGCTGAATACAAGGTTATATTAAATGATCAACCAGGTGAATTAAGTAAACTTACAAGATTGTTTGAAGAAAATAAAGCAAACATCAATCAAATAAGACAAGCACCTGATACTCATGCAGATGCCATTGATGCAATGAAAGTTAATGTAGTGGTTTCTACTAAGGATGAAGAACAACAAAGACAAATCGAAGAAGATTTGAGAAAACATGGCTATTCTTTCGAAAAAAAATAAAATTTAATTAATTTTAAAGGCTTATTAATTTAAGCCTTTTTTTAATTTCACTAACTTTTCAGATTTTTTTCAATTTATAATCTCTATAAATTTGAAATAAAACTTAGCATGTGTTAAAATTTATACGTTATAGATAAATACATTAATAGGAGGTTAAAATGCAAGCTATATTATCAATTATAATAGCTGTTACATCCATTGTGCTTATTGCTACAGTAACATCAATGGAATCAGAACAAGCGGGACTTGGAACACTTGATGGTAGTGTTGAATCTCTTTGGGGAGAACACACTGGAGCAAGTAAGAAGGAAAAATTAAATAAAGTAGTTACTATTTCCGCTATAATTTTTGTTTTATCGCTATTAATTCTATTGGCAATTCAATAGAATTTTTATATTAAGGAGGAGTTATGGAAAATATTTTAATTATAGCTCCCATCGTTGGACTTATTGCACTAGCTTATGCCTTTATAAAGGCTAATTTTATTGCAAAACAAGATGTTGGAAATGACAGAATGCGTGAAATTTCCGGACATATACACGATGGAGCTATGGCTTTTTTGAAGAGGGAATATAAGGTTCTAATTATATTTGTAGTGGTATTATCATTAGTTTTATATTTTGGCCTACACGATATAAAAATAGCAATTTGTTTTTTAGTTGGAGCTATATTCTCAGTTCTTGCAGGTTACATTGGAATGAATGTAGCTACAAAGGCCAATGTAAGAACAAGTAATGCAGCGTGGAAAAGTGGAATGGGCAAGGCTCTTGATATTGCTTTTTCTGGTGGTGCTGTAATGGGTATGTGCGTTGTAGGACTTGGTATTATAGGAATAAGTCTTGCTTATATTTATTCAGGAAAAGATCCTGCAATTGTAACGGGATTTTCTCTTGGTGCTTCTTCAATTGCTCTTTTTGCAAGAGTTGGAGGAGGTATTTACACTAAGGCTGCCGATGTTGGAGCTGACCTTGTAGGTAAAGTTGAAGCAGGTATTCCTGAAGATGACCCAAGAAACCCTGCAGTTATTGCAGATAACGTAGGAGATAACGTAGGCGATGTTGCCGGAATGGGAGCTGACCTATTTGAATCTTATGTAGGGGCGCTTCTTTCAGTTATAACCCTTGGTCTTGTAGCTTATGAAGATGCTGGAGTACAATATGGTATTGCCATTGCTGCAATAGGTATTGTTGCTTGTATTCTTGCAGCATTTTTTGTTAAGGGAGATAAAAATCCTCAAAAAGCTCTTAATATGGGAACTTATATTGCAGCTGTTGTAACTATTGTGGCATCTGCATTTTTATCAAAATATACTTTTGGAAGTTTTCAACCCTTTATACCTGTTATTGTAGGTATTTTAGTAGGACTTATAATTTCAAAATTCACTGAATATTACACTGCAGATAGTTATAAACCAGTTCAAAGAATTGCTGAAGAATCAAATACAGGTCACGCAACAAATATTATTGCTGGACTTTCTGTAGGTATGATGTCAACAGTTGGACCTATTATAATTGTAGCTTTAGGTATAATTGCAGCTTATCTTGGAGCAGGTGGAGCAGAAAGTGCCATTAAGGGACTTTATGGTATAGCTCTTGCAGCAGTTGGTATGCTTTCCACTGCAGGGATGACTATTGCCGTTGACGCCTATGGACCAATTGCAGATAATGCAGGAGGAATTGCAGAAATGTGTGAACTTCCTGAAGATGTTCGTGAGATTACAGACTCTCTTGACTCTGTAGGAAATACAACAGCAGCTATTGGTAAGGGATTTGCCATAGGTTCTGCAGCTCTTACAGCTCTTGCACTTTTTGTATCATATATTAATGCAACAGGTCTTGATGGAATAGATATTTCTAAGCCGGCGGTTATTGCAGCAACTTTTGTAGGTGGAATGCTTCCTTTTGCTTTCTCAGCTTTGACAATGAGTGCAGTAGGTAATGCGGCATCATCTATGATAGACGAAGTAAGAAGACAATTTAGAGAAATTCCAGGAATTATGGAAGGGAAAGCAACCCCTGAATATGCTAAGTGTGTAGATATTTCTACAACTGCAGCTCTTCGTGAAATGATAGTTCCAGGTCTTATTGCGGTAATAGTTCCTATTATTGTAGGATTATTACTTGGACCAGAAGCTCTTGGTGGACTTCAAGCAGGTGCTCTTGTAACAGGAGTTTTAATGGCTATATTTATGGCTAATGCTGGCGGAGCTTGGGACAATGCTAAGAAATATATTGAATCAGGAAAACATGGTGGAAAGGGTTCAGATGCTCACAAGGCTGCCGTAACAGGCGATACTGTAGGGGATCCTTTTAAGGATACTTCAGGACCTTCACTTAATATTCTTATTAAACTTATAACAGTTGTTTCTCTTGTATTTGCACCACTATTTGTGCAATTTGGAGGAATGTTCTTATAATTTTAAGTATAAGTTTAGATTAAAGAGTACTTGAAAAAAGTACTCTTTTTTATATTTTATTAATTTTGATGATTTTATGCATAGTAAAATAAATACTATAAAATCATTGTTGTAAATTTATTTATTTGGTATCATACTTTATAGCGTGAAAGAAAATCTTTTAAGTATTTGATTGGAGAATTTATGAAAAAAGAGATTAGAGCAGCATTAATGTTATTCTTAGTTGCCTTTATTTGGGGAACTGCTTTTGTGTTTCAATCTACAGCCATGAACCATGTAGGTCCCTTTACTTATAATATGGCAAGGGGTTTATTGGCAGGTTTTTCATTAATAATAATTATTTTAATAAGGCCTAAAAAATTAATAGACAGATCCCATTATATAGATAAAAAATTTTCCGTAAAAGCGGGAATAATTTTAGGTATCCTTCTTAGTTTTGCCCAAAATTTACAACAAGCTGGAATGGTTTTTACTGATGCGGGGAAGGCGGGATTTTTAACAACACTTTATATTGCTTTCTTGCCGATTTTTTATTTTTTGATGGGCAAAAAGCCGGATAAAAAAGTTGTAATATGCGTAATTCTTGCAATAATTGGCTTATATTTCATTTCAATAAAAAAAGATTTTACCATAGAAAGAGGAGATTTCTTAATACTTTTAAGTGCACTAGGTTTTGCTCTTCATATTATTTTTATAGACACTTATTCATCGAAATGTGATGGAATAATATTAAGTTGTTCCCAATTTTTTGTTTTTGGAATAATATCTGGAATAGTTGCTTTTTTTATAGAAGATATAAATGTGGCTAAAATCTTAGCTGCAAAAACTTCAATTTTTTATACGGGACTTCTATCCAGCGGACTTGCCTATACTCTTTCAATAATTGCTTTAAGAGATATAGATGCCACTATAGGATCCCTCATACTTTCTCTTGAAAGCATAATAGCAGCTCTTGCTGCGGCAATATTATTAAAAGAAAGTATGACCTCAAGAGAAATGTTAGGTTGTTTAATTGTATTTATAGCTACAATTTTAGCTCAAATTCCAAGTGAAAATTTAAAAAATCTTTTTAATAAAAAAATAAGACAATAAAATACGCCGGGACTAAAAGTCTCAGCGTATTTTTTTGCTAATTAAAAATTATTTATTTTTTTTTTTTCCAACTTACAACTAAATTTGTATCTTGATTGATTATAAAAGTAAATTTATTTTCGTCACCTATATATTTTTCGTCACCATTTAATTTGAAGGATTCAAGTTCAAAATTGTTAGGAGCTTGAAGAAAAACTTCAATTCTCGTTCCAGCTTTATAAGGACCTTTTTTATTTAATATAAGACCTGTTCCTATAATATTAATTTTATAAAAATCTTCTTTTTTTCTTTTTAAAGTAATATTTACAATTTTATCTTGGTCTTTAATTTCTATAATTGTAGTTTCACTTTTATAATTTTTATCGCTAACACTTAAAGAATAAAGACCATTTAAAAGAGATGAATTATTCATAAAAGGCAGGTCATTTATTGATAGATTAGCCTTTATGGGATTTCCGATTTCATCTTTTACATTAACAGTGAGTTTATAAGAAGACATATTTTCTTTTTGGGTCTTATTTTCTTCATTAACTTCCTTTTCTTTCATAAGATTTTCTAAGTCAAAACACATGCTTTGAATTTGCTCTAAGTTTTTTTGACCCATTAAATTTTGAGCTTTTTTTAAAACTTGGTCCGGAATTTTTTCCATGGGTCCTGCTTTATAAATAAGTTGTTGCAATTTATATTTTGCAAGTTTTAAATCTTCACTGTCGGGATTTTGAGAACCGATTTTTTTTATGCCTAAGTCATCTATCCTTTTAAAAATTGAAGCAGCCTCAGCTCGTGTGAGAGCCTTATAAGGCATAAATTTTTCTTTAGGGTAGCCTTCAAATAAACCTGAAAAATTATTTAAAGCGGATTTCTCTTTTTTAGTTAAATTTTCAGTATCAGTAAAAAATCTATTTTGGGAGAAGGGCTCATAAATATTATTAAGAAGATTTACAAAATCTATTCTGGTCATGGGATTTTTTGGGAAAAAATAAGATTCATCTTTTACAAAGCCTTGAACAACTAAATTTTTAACAGCCATGTAGTACCAATCATCTACATTTACGTCTTTAAAATTCATTTCATATTTTGAATCTTTTGATTTAGCTATTTTATATATAATGTTTGCAGCTTCTCCTCTGGTCAAAATTTTATCTGGCATAAAACTTCCATCGGGAAGACCTTCCATAAGATTTTTTTCTTTTACATAATTTATACTTTCCTTGGCCCAATGTTTATTGGTATCGGTAAAAGCATATGTATTTACAAGAATTAAAGATGCAGCCGAAATTAAAATCAACAATTTTTTCATTTTATCACCTTAATTTATAATAACGGTTTTTATTTGTAAAAGCAATTGTACTTGATTTTATAGCGTTTAAGTTTTAGGATTGTATTAGTGGAGGTAGAACAATGAAAGATTTAATTAGTGAACTTAAAGAAAAGTTGAAAGGAAAAAATGCAAAGATTGTTTTTCCAGAAGGCGAAGATAAGAGAATACTTGAAGCTGCAGTAAATTTACAAAAAGAAGGTATAATAAAGCCTATTGTTCTTGGAGATCTTGCAAGTATAAAAAATACAGGTAAAGAAAACAATTTAGATATAAATTCTCTTGAAATAATTGATCCTAAGGAAAATATTTCAGAAGATATGGTAAATTCCCTTGTTGAAAGAAGAAAGGGCAAACTTAACAAAGAAGAAGCTGAAAAACTTCTTCAAGACCCAAATTATTTTGGAACAATGCTTGTTTACATGGAAAAGTCTGACGGAATGGTATCAGGTGCAGTTCATACAACAGGGGAAACTGTAAGACCAGCCCTTCAAATTATAAAAACAAAAGAAGGATTTAAGAGAACAAGCGGTTCATTTATAATGCTTAGAAACGATGAAATGTATCTATTTGCAGATTGCGCAATAAATATAGATCTTGATGAAAATGCCTTAGCTGAGGTTGCAGTAGTTTCAAACTTAACTGCAAAACAATTTGGTATGGATCCTAAGGTTGCAATGCTTTCATTTTCAACAAAGGGCTCAGCAAAGGACGAAAAAGTAGATAAAGTTGCAAACGCAACAAAGCTTGCAAAAGAAATGGATAAAGATCTTTTAATAGATGGAGAACTTCAATTTGACGCAGCTTTTGTTGAAAGTGTTGCAAAACAAAAAGCACCGGGCTCACCTGTTGCAGGCCATGCAAATGTGTTTATCTTCCCAAGTCTTGAAGCAGGAAACATAGGCTATAAAATAGCTCAAAGATTTGGCGGATTTGTTGCCATAGGACCTATTTTACAAGGATTAAACAAACCAGTTAACGATTTATCAAGAGGCTGTAACGCTCGTGAAGTTGAATCTCTTGCAATTATAACTGCCGCTCAAGCTTACCTATAAGCTCAAATAAAAATTTATTGAGTTTTTAAGGCATTTATTGTATAATTAACAAGTACTGCCGATAAGGCAACCTTTTCTACGAGAGGAGGGAAACTATGTCAGAAATTAGAGTTGGAGAAAATGAATCTCTTGATAATGCCCTTAAAAGATTTAAGAGACAATGCGCTACTAATGGCGTTCTTAAAGAAGTAAGAAAGAGAGAACATTACGAAAAACCCAGTGTAAGAAGAAAAAAGAAATCTGAAGAAGCACGTAGAAAGAAACATCAAAGATATTAATAGAGGTGGTATAGATGTCACTTAAAGATAAACTTATGGAAGATCTTAAGACTTCTATGAGAGAACGTGATAAGCTACGTAAGGACACTATAACAATGATTCGTGCAGCAATAAAGCAGCGTGAAGTTGATGAACGTGTCGAAATGACCGATGAACAGATTTTAGACATAATTTCCAAACAGTTTAAAGAAAAAAAATCGGATATAGAAGAGTTTAAAAAAGGTAATAGAGATGATCTTGTAGATCAAGCAAAGGCTGAAATGGAAATTTTGCTTGATTACATGCCGAAACAATTAACTGATGATGAGCTAAGAGAAATAGTAAAAGAAACTATTGGAGAACTTAAAATAGAATCAAAGGCACAAATCGGACAATTAATGAAGAATATCATGCCTAAAGTTAAAGGAAAGGCTGACGGCAAACAGGTTAATCGTATTGCGCTTGAACTATTAAATTAAACCTAAGGATTAACCTTAGGTTTTTTTCTTTTAAGGAGGGCAAAATGAAAAAACTAAGCACAATTATAATTCTTTTGCTTCTTATGACAAATGTTTTTGCAAAAGGAAATTTTGCCTTCATTGTTCCTATAAAGGGTGAGATCAATGGGGCTACGGAGACTTTTGTAAAAGAATCAATAGAAAAAGCCGAAATTAATAAAACCTCCATAGTTTTTGAGATTGATACCTATGGAGGTTACGTAAAGTCTGCGGAAAAAATAAAAAATTATATTTTAAATGCTAAAATACCCACAATAGCTTTTGTTAACAACAAGGCAGAATCTGCGGGAGTTTTAATAAGTATAGCCTGTGAAAAATTGTATATGGCAGAAAATTCAACTATAGGTTCGGCAGAAACCATACCGGCAACTGAAAAAAATATATCTTTTTGGAGGACTCTTTTAAAGGATACTGCCGAAAAAAGAGGTAAAAATGCAAAAGTTGTAGAAGCTATGGCAGATAAGGACCTTGTTATAGATGGTCTTACTAAGGAAGGAAAACTTGTAAATCTAACTACCAAAGAAAGTTTGGACTTTGGAGTAAGTGATGGGACTTGTAAAGACTTAGATGAAGTTTTTCAAAAAGAAGGCATAACAAGTTCTGAAGATTTAAAAATCCCACTTTCGGCAAAAGCCATAAGTATAATTTCAAACCCATATATTTCAACTTTAATTTTAACAATAGCAGTAGCAGCCTTTGTAATAGAAATATTTTCTCCAGGTTTTGGTATAGCGGGAGGAATTTCAGCCTTAGCCTTTGCCTTTTATTTTTTAGGAAATATTTTAGCGGGAAATTCCTATCAATATGCAATTTTCATATTTTTAATAGGGGTTGCTCTAATTATAGTTGAATCCATAATACCAGGCTTTGGGCTGCCGGGCATATTTGGAATAATTTCCATAGTAATAGGACTTGTTCTGACAATGCGAAGCTTGGATATTGCCTTAATAGGAGTTGCTTCTTCAATGATTGTTGGAGGAGTAATAAGTTATGTATTTATAAAACAGGGAATAAAATCTCCCTTTATACAAAAAATTACATTAAGAAATTCCACAAGTGCAGACTTCGGATATTCCAGCCATGATAAACCTGATGTGGAAATAGGCTCAATAGGAAAGAGCCTTACACCTTTAAAGCCAACGGGGTATATAATAATAGGAGATAAAAAATACGAAGCAATAAGCGATACAGGCTATATAAGTAAAGATGAAGAAGTAGAAGTAACAGAAATCAAAGGTACAAGTATTTTTGTAAGGAGGTATATATGCCAAATATAATAGGAAGATTTTTAGGTGGAGGAGTCATATTAATAATAGTTGTAATATTAATAATATTTTTTTCCTTTGTACCAATTAGACTTTGGATAACAGCATTTTTTTCCGGTGTAAAAATTAGAATTTCAACTTTAATAGGAATGAGATTAAGAAGAGTAAGACCTGCAAAAATTGTAAATCCCTTAATAAAGGCAACAAAAGCAGGACTTGATCTTAATATTGAAAGCATGGAAGCTCACTATCTTGCAGGAGGAAATGTAAATACTCTTGTAGATGCCCTTATAGCAGCAGAAAGAGCAAATATTCCCCTTCAATTTGAAAGAGGAGCTGCAATTGACCTTGCAGGAAGAAATGTACTCGAAGCTGTACAAGTATCAGTAAATCCTAAGGTAATAGAAACACCAAACATATCAGCAGTAGCTCAAGACGGAATAGAAGTTATAGTAAAAGCAAAAGTAACTGTTCGTGCTAATATTGACAGATTAGTAGGTGGAGCAGGAGAAGAAACAATAATTGCAAGAGTTGGTGAAGGTATTGTTACAACAGTAGGTTCATCTACAACTTATAAGGCAGTTTTGGAAAATCCTGATTCCATATCAAAAGTAGTTCTTGAAAAAGGACTTGATTCAGGAACAGCCTTTGAAATACTTTCTATAGATATAGCAGACGTTGACGTTGCAAGAAACATAGGAGCAAGACTTCAAACTGATCAAGCTGAAGCTGACAAGAGAATTGCAGAAGCAAAAGCATCAGAAAGAAGGGCTATGGCACTGGCAAGAGAACAAGAAATGAAAGCTGAAGTAGAAGCCATGAGAGCAAAAGTAGTAGAAGCTGAATCAGAAGTTCCTCTTGCAATAGCACAAGCTTTTAAAGATGGAAATTTAGGAGTTTTGGATTATTATAAAATTAAAAACATATCATCAGACACTGACATGAGAGAGGCAATAGCAAAAATTTCAGATCCAAACAAAAATAAACAAGAAAATAAATAAAAATAGTGAAATGACGCTAAAAAGCGTCATTTTTTTATTAAAATAATAAAAAATCAACAGTTCTAAGAAAAAATTTCAAAAAGACTTCAAAGATAACAATTTAATTACAATTTTTTAAATCCATAGACAAAAAAAAGAGGTGTTGCTAAGATTATTTATGGAGGAAAAGATGAAGGCAATAAAAAAATCACTTATATTCATATTTATACTTTTGCTATTTATTTATGGAGGGGGAATTTATATATTCAGCAACTATTTTTTCCCATCTACTACAGTAAATGGCCATGATCTTGGCCTTACGAAAATATCTGATTTAAAGAAAAATTATGATAAAATAGCCGACGAGTATTTTTTGAATATAGAATCAAAAAGGGGCAGGGAAAGAATAGATTCAAAAGATTTTGATTATGAAGATAAACTTATAGAGGACAAAGTAAATCAAAATCCCTTTTACTGGTTTATTTCTATTTTAGTTCCCAATGAATATAATTTAAAAAATGAAAGTAACTACGATGAAGAAAAATTAGAAAAAGCAATTTTTAATTTAAGAGCCTTCAAAAATATGGAAGAACCTAAAGATGCAAAGATTGTTTTTAAGGACAATAAATTTGTAATTGAAGATGAAGTCGAAGGGACAAGTCTAAAAGTTGCAGATGCTTTTCAGGCGATAAAAGAAGCCATTGAAAATGGACAGGAAGAAATAGATTTAAATGAGTTTTATTTAAAACCTAAAATCTATAGAAATGATCCAAACCTTAAAAGGGTGGTAGATGAAAAAAATGAGCTGTTAAATTTAAAAATTACTTATAAATTTGGAGAAAAATCTGAAATTCTTCAAGGAGAAAAACTTGCAGATTTATATGAATTTGATGGTCAGGGTTTAATGCTTAATGGAGAAAAAGTTAAGGCATATATAAGAGGGCTTTCAAATAAATATGACACCTTTAAAAAGGACAGAAATTTTTATGCAACAAACTTAGGACCTATTATAGTTAAAGGGGGCATATATGGTTGGCTTACAGATATAAATGCTTCTACGAGAGATTTGATAAATGCTTTAAACAAAAAAGAAGATAAGGAAATGACCCTTGATTATAAACTTGAAGCAAGTCAGTACGGTCCAAATGATATAGGAAAAAAATATCTTGAGATTGATTTAGCAAGACAACACATGTGGTACTATGAAAATGGAAAATTAATTATTGAATCAGATATAGTCACAGGCAATCCATCTAAAAATAATGGAACCCCAACAGGAACTGGACGTATTTGGTCTAAAGAAAAGGACAGATTTTTAAGCGGAGAAGATTATAAAAGTCATGTTGATTATTGGATGCCCTTTAATTGGTCGGGATGCGGTCTTCATGATGCTTCTTGGAGAAGTAAATTCGGAGGACAGATTTATAAGGTTGCAGGATCTCATGGATGTGTTAACACCCCTCCTGAGAATATGAAACTCTTTTTTGAAAAAATCCCTCTTAATACGCCTGTTGTTGTTTATGATTCTTCAGATCCGAATTTTAAAATTATAAAATAAAGGAATTTTTATTATTAACCCTTCTTGGTAAGCGCAAGGAGGGTATTTTTTTATTTAAAAATAGAAAACATTTTCATTTTTATAAAAATATAGGCTTTAGGTGAATTTTTATTTTTTTAAAAATTATATAGGGTTTACAAGCAAATATATTTATAGTATTTACTTGTCTTTTTATATTTTTTTGCTTTATTAAATGTTATAATTAAAACAAAGAACAATAAAATTTTTTATAAATACTTATTGTTATTTTTTTAAGATATCGTTATCTTGGGAGGTGATGATGTGGCAGTTGAAGCTATTGACAAAGTTAAGGAAGCTGAAAACAGTGCTGAAAAATTAATTGCAGAGGCAAGAAAAAAAGCTGAGCAAATAATTGATGAGGCAAAGATAAAAGCCCAGGAAGAAAGCAAAAAAATAAGAGAAAAAGGAAAATTGGAAAATTCTCAAACTCTTGAGGCAGCAAAGAAAGAAGGGCAAAAAAAATCGGAACCAATTTTGAAAATGGCAAAAAATGAATCTGAAAAAATTAAAAATATTTCAGATGGAGATTTAGATTCTATTGTGAACAAAATTGTAAAGAGGTTGATAGAGAATGGCAATAGTTAAAATGAGTAAATTCCACCTTTTTACATTTAATGAACAAAGGCGGGAATTATTAAAAGCTTTACAGAAGTTTAATTTTACAAACTTTAACGATCTTAAAGTGGATGAAGATCAGGTTGGGGTTAAGGAAGTGGAGCTTTCTGAAGAAATCATTGCTATTGACGAAAGAATTCAAGAAAGTAAATGGGCCATTGATCTTTTAAAGAAATATGAAAAAAAAGAAGGGCTTATTGAAGGTTTAACTAAAGAAGAAAAGAGCATCACCCTTGAAGATTTAAGGGACAGGGCAAGTAAATATGATTTTGAAAAGAATTATAAAGACCTTAAGGACCTATATGAGTCCAAGGCTCGTTATGAACAAAAGATTCAAAATGATAAAGCACTTATTGATGAGTTAAGGCCTTGGTCATCTATACCCATAGAAGTAAGGGAACTTAGGAATTTAAAAAGTGTAAGTGTATCAATTGGAAGTATTCCTGAAAAATTTTTAGATGAATTTAAGGAAGACCTTTTAAAGTTTGAACTTGCAGAATTAGTTGAGGTTGACCGCTTAAACAAACTTTCTTACGGTCTAATTTTTTATGATAAATCCATAGAAGATCAAGTGGTTGAATGTTTAAGAAAAAATGCTTTTGCGCCAAGTGATATTAAGACTGATGGGCATGTTAAGGATAGAATAAAGGAGCTGGAAGGGAATATATCTTCTTATAAGTCTCAAATTGAAAAACTTAACAAAAGTTTAGAAAAGCATTGTGTTGATCTTGAAGACTTTCAGATTGTATATGATTTTAACAAAAACGAAAAATTGAGATTGTCTGCGGAAAATAACTTTATTTCCACAGACAGGGTAGATGTTATGGAAGGATATCTTCCTACAAATAAGGTAAATGACTTTATTACGACTATAGAAAGTGTTGTAGGAAGTGATTATTATTTTGACGTTAAAGAAGCGGATAGGGATGACAAAAATGTGCCTATTATCCTTAAAAATAATAAATTTGTCAGTGATTTTCAAATGCTGACTTCAATGTATTCAATGCCAAAATATAACGAAATAGATCCAACGCCGCTCTTTGCACCTTTCTATTGGCTTTTTAGCGGAATAATGATAGGAGATGCAGGTTACGGACTTTTAGTTTTAATAGCTTGTTTTATAGGTCTTAAATTTTTTAAGCTAAAGAAAAGTATGAGGTCAATGGTGAGATTTTTCATGTATCTTGCTATTTCAACAACTATTTGGGGACTTGTATTTGGATCTTTTTTCGGAGATACAATAAAATTACCTGCTCTAATTAATCCAGCAACAGACTCAATTAAGATGATAGGCATGAGTTTAATTTTTGGAGCAATTCATATTTTCTTTGCTCTTGGAGTTAAAGCCTATATGAATATTAGAGATGGGAATTTTATAGATTTTATATGTGATGTAGTAGTTTGGTATCTTGCCTTAATAGGAATTATTCTTTGGATAATTTCAGTGGCACTTTCCTTAAATCCAATTCTTAATAAGATAGGAATGTGGTCAACCATTATAGGTTTAATAGGTATTGCCGCCACAGGAGGCAGATCAGAAAAATCCCTGGGAGGCAAAATTGGATGGGGCATTTATTCAGCTTATGGAATAACATCTTATATAGGAGATTTCGTTTCATATCTTCGTCTAATGGCCCTTTGTCTGGCAGGTTCATTTATCGCAGTTGCGGTTAATATGATTGTAAGAATTTTAATTGGGGCAGGACCTCTTGGAGTTGTATTTGCAGTTATAATTTTTCTTGTATTTCAACTTTTCAATGCTTTTTTGTCCTACCTGTCCGCCTATGTTCACTCTGCAAGACTTATTTATGTAGAGATGTTTAATAAATTTTATGAAGGCGGGGGAAGACCCTTTAAAAATATGATAGAAGAGTCAAAATATTTTAACATTAAGGAGGAATAGAATGTTTTCTGAATTTTTTATAAAAAACGGTGGAATGATTTTAGGAGCTTTTGGTGTAGTAATTGCTGTAATGGTAGCAGGCTGTGGATCTGCAAAAGGAGTAGGTATGGCAGGGGAAGCTGCTGCGGGAGTTGTAATTGAAGAACCTGAAAAGTTCGGTAAATCTCTTGTACTTCAACTACTTCCTGGTACTCAAGGTCTTTATGGCTTTGTAATTGGAATTTTAATTTTATTTAAACTGTCACCAGATATAAGCTTAAGTCAAGGATTTATTCTTCTTGCAACCTCTTTGCCAGTTGGTTTCGCAGGATATTTTTCTGCAATTGCTCAAGCAAAAGTTTCTATAGCAGGTATAAATATTTTAGCTAAAAATGAAGAACAACAAGCAAAGGGAATTATTTTTGCGGTAATGGTTGAAATGTATGCAATTTTAGCTTTTGCAATTTCATTTTTAATGATGACACGTGCGTAAAGGGTGTGAGAAGGTGTCAAATTTAGATAATATTTTAGAAAAAATTAAATCTGATGCTAAAGCCCAAGCAGATTCTATTATAGAAGAAGCTGAAAAGAAAGCTCAAAAGATAATTGATGGAGCTATTGAAGCTGAAAAAGATTCTGCAGCCTTAAATACAATTAAAACAAGAAGAGAAGCTGAGCTTTTAGTTGAAAAAACTTTAATGGCAACAGAGCTTAAGGCGAGAGATTTAAAACTTACTGCAACTAATGAAACAATTAATAAAATACTTGAAAAAGTAAAAGATAAACTCAAAAATCTTGACAAAGATTCTTATATTAAATATTTAAAGAAAAATCTTGAAGATTTTAAAGGTAAAGATATTGAAATTATGGTTCAAAAAGATAAGTTGGACCAAGTTAAAGCCTTGAATTTACCTTTTAAAATTTCAGACAGAACAGTTGAAAGTGGATTTGCATTTGTTGAAAATGGTCTTATTTATAATGGAGATTTTTCATCTCTTGTAGAATTTATGAGAGAAGACCTGGAAGTACAAATTGCAAGTCAATTATCCCAAAGATAGGAGGGAAAAATGGATAGAGAAAAATTTATCCAAGTTTCTTCTACCATTAGAGTTTTGGAAAAAAACTTGCTTGGCAAGCATTATATGGAAAGGCTTATTGAGGCAGAAAACCTTGATGAAACCCTTCGTTATTTAAATGATTCAAACTATCAGACCTATATTAATAAACTTGATAGGGTTGAAGATTATGAAGAAGCTCTTAAAATGGAAAATCAAAGATTTTTTAATGAGCTTTACTCTATATCTAAGGATTCTCTTCCTATAGACTTAATTACTTTAAAATACCTTTATCACAATTTAAAGGTTCTTTTAAAGGAAAAAATTCAAAATGAAGATTATAGGGATATGTATATTGAAATTGGCAATATAAGAATTAAAACTTTAAGAGAGGACTTAGAAAAAGACAATAGATCCACAAGTTATGAAGAACTTTATTTAATTTGTAGAAAAGCAATAGATATCTATGAGGAAACAAAAGATCCCCAAGATATTGATATTTTTATTGACAAAAAATATTTTGAAAATTTAAATGAACTTGTAGAAAAAAGTGGCATAGATTTATTTAAAAAATATTTACTTGCTTTAATTGATTTTACAAATATAAAAACTATTTTAAGGCTGAAAAAACAAGGAAAAGATCTCAATTTTTTGAAAAAAGTAATTATAGATGGCGGAAATATAAGTGAAGAAGAATATCAAAGCTATCTAAACAAAAACATAGATTCTGCTTCACCCCTTTTCCGTTCCTTAGAATATGTAAAATATATTGCAAGGGGAATTGAAGAATATGGAGATACAGGTTCTCTTTCAAAATTTGAACTTGAAATGGACAATTATTTAACTGGACTTGTAAAGGAAAGTAAAAAAGTTACCTATGGACCAGAAGTTGTCTTTTCCTATGGATATGCCAAGGAAATAGAGATTAAGAATTTAAGAATCATTTTAATTTCAAAACTCAACGATCTTTCACCAGATTTTATTAGAGAAAGGTTGCGTGAGACTTATGTATAAAATAGCAGTAGTTGGAGATAAAGATTCGGTTTTAGCCTTTAAGGCCCTGGGAGTTGACGTAAGAGTCGCTTACAAGAAAGACGATGCACGTCATCAAGTTGACAGTCTTGCAAAAGATGGATACGGCGTAATCTTTATTACAGAACAATTAGCCAGTCTTATTGAAGAGACTATAGAAAGATATAATAGTGAAGTTGTTCCCGCTGTAATTTTAATTCCTTCCAACAAGGGTACTCTTAACATTGGAATGAATAGAATTAATAAAAATGTAGAAAAAGCAGTGGGTTCCAACATTTTATAAAGGAGGAGCTTTATTGAAAACAGGAAAAGTAATTAAAGTATCCGGACCCTTAGTAGTTGCAAGTGGTATGGAAGATGCCAATGTTTATGACGTTGTAGAGGTATCAGAAAATAAACTTATTGGTGAAATTATAGAAATGAGAGGTGACAAAGCCTCAATTCAAGTCTATGAAGAAACTACAGGTATCGGTGTTGGAGACATAGTAGTAAGTACAGGTTCTCCTCTTAGCGTTGAGCTTGGACCGGGTCTTATTGAACAAATGTATGACGGAATTCAAAGACCTCTTGAAGTCTTAAAAGACAAGGCGGGAGATTTCTTAAGAAAGGGCGTTGAAGTCAAAGCTCTTGACAGGAAAAAAGAATGGCTCTTTACACCTATGGTAAAAGTTGGAGATCAAGTAGGTCCTGGAGACATATTAGGAACAGTTCCAGAAACTGTTGTAGTGCTTCACAAAATAATGGTACCTAACGGAGTAAAGGGGAAAGTAAAAGAAATAAAAGCCGAAGGCGACTACCATGTTGATGATGTAATAGCAATTATAGAAACTGAAAAAGGTGACAAAGAACTTACCATGATTCAAAGGTGGCCTGTAAGAGTTGGTAGACCCTATAAAGAAAAAATTGACCCAAACACACCACTAATCACAGGACAAAGAGTAATAGATACATTTTTCCCAGTAACGAAGGGAGGAACAGCTGCCATTCCGGGACCTTTCGGGTCAGGTAAAACAGTTGTACAACATCAACTTGCAAAATGGGCAGATGCTCAAATAGTTGTATATGTAGGTTGCGGAGAACGTGGAAATGAAATGACAGACGTTCTTATGGAATTTCCAGAACTTATAGATGCTTCAACAGGTCAATCTATAATGAAAAGAACAGTTTTAATAGCAAACACTTCAAACATGCCCGTAGCAGCCCGCGAAGCTTCAATTTACACAGGAATAACAATTTCAGAATACTATAGAGATATGGGTTATTCAGTAGCTATGATGGCGGACTCCACATCTCGTTGGGCGGAAGCTCTTCGTGAAATGAGCGGTCGTCTTGAAGAAATGCCTGGTGATGAAGGATATCCAGCATACTTGGCATCTCGTATCGCCCAGTTCTATGAAAGAGCAGGACGTGTTGTATGTAATGGAAATGATAGCAGAGAAGGGGCCCTTACAGCAATTGGTGCAGTATCGCCTCCAGGAGGAGATATTTCAGAACCAGTAAGTCAATCAACCTTAAGAATTGTAAAAGTATTCTGGAAATTAGACTACGACCTATCTTATAAAAGACATTTTCCAGCTATAAATTGGATAGACTCATATTCACTTTATCAAGCAAAAATGGATAAATATTTTGACGAGCATATAAGCGGAGAATTTTCTCAAAACAGAATAAAGGCAATGTCACTTTTACAAGAAGAATCAGCCCTTCTTGAAATTGTAAGATTAGTAGGAAGAGACTCTCTTTCAGAAAAAGACCAATTAAAACTTGAAATAACAAAATCATTGAGAGAAGACTTTTTACAACAAAATGCCTTTCATGATATTGATACATTCTGTTCTCTTGAAAAACAGGATAAGATGATGAAGGTTATTTTGAAATTTTACCAAGAAGCTCTTAAAGCCCTTGACAAAGGTATATATCTAAGCGAAATTGAAAAAATGCCTGTAAGGGAAAGAATTACAAGAGCAAAGAATGTACCAGAAGATCAATTGGAAAAATTAGACCAGCTTATTGGAAAGATAGAAGAGGACATGGAAGAACTAATAAAAGGGGGCGGACAAGATGCTTAAAGAATATAAATCAGTAATTGAAGTAGTCGGCCCTTTAATGACTGTAGAAGGCGTAGACGGAGTAACCTATGAAGAATTAGTTGACATAGAACTTCAAAATGGAGAAAAAAGAAGGGGACGTGTAATAGAAGTTAATGGGGACAAAGCCATGGTCCAAATCTTTGAGGGATCAGCAGGAATAAACCTAAAAGAAACAAAAGTAAGATTTTTAGGAAGACCCTTGGAACTTGGAGTAAGCCCCGACATGATAGGAAGAGTTTTTGATGGTTTGGGACAACCTATAGACAATGGTCCAAAAATAATACCAGAGAAAAAACTTGATATAAACGGAATGCCTATAAATCCTGCAAGTCGTGATTATCCATCTGAATTTATACAAACAGGAATCTCTACAATAGATGGACTAAACACCCTTGTAAGAGGACAAAAACTTCCTATATTTTCAGGATCAGGACTTCCTCATAACAATGTAGCAGCGCAAATAGCAAGACAAGCAAAAGTATTAGGCTCAGGAGAAAAATTTGCCGTAGTATTTGCAGCCATGGGTATAACCTTTGAAGAAGCACAATTTTTTATTGATGACTTCACTGAAACGGGAGCAATAGACAGGGCAGTACTATTTGTAAACCTTGCAGATGACCCAGCAATAGAAAGACTTGCAACACCAAAAATGGCATTAACTTGTGCAGAATATTTAGCATTCGACTTGGGCATGCACGTACTTGTAATCCTAACAGACATGACAAACTACGCAGAAGCCCTTCGTGAAGTATCAGCAGCAAGAAAAGAAGTACCAGGCCGTAGAGGATATCCCGGATATTTATACACAGACCTTTCAACAATCTATGAAAGAGCTGGAAAAATAAAAGGAAAACCCGGCTCAATAACTCAAATACCAATATTAACCATGCCTGAAGACGATATAACCCACCCAATACCAGACTTAACAGGTTATATAACAGAAGGACAAATAATTTTATCAAGAGAACTTTATAAACAAGGTATAGAACCTCCAATAAATGCAATTCCATCCCTATCAAGACTTAAAGACAAGGGAATAGGAGAAGGTAAAACTCGAGAAGACCATGCTGACACAATGAACCAAATATATGCAGGATACACATCAGGGAAGGACGCAAAAGAATTAGCAGTAATATTAGGAGAATCGGCCCTATCTGACTCAGACAAGGCTTTCGCAAAATTTGCAACAAAATTTGAAGAAAAATATGTAAATCAAGGATATTACACAAATAGAACCATAGAAGAAACCTTAAACACAGGATGGGATTTATTAAAAATAATACCAAGAAGCGAACTCAAGAGAATAAGCGACAGGTTGCTTGATAAATATCTTTCCGACGGAGGAGTTGAAAATTAATGGCAATACTCAAAGTCAACCCCACAAGGATGAATCTATCAACCTTAAAGGGAAGATTGGAAACTTCAACACGAGGTCACAAACTTTTAAAAGACAAGCAAGATGAATTAATGCGCAGATTTATAGACATTATAAAAGAAAACAAAAAACTTCGCGAAGAAGTAGAAAAAGAATTAGCCGGCTCCTTTTCAGATTTTCTTCTTGCCTCAGCCTTAATGAGCCCTGAAATGTTAAAAGAAGCAGTAGCCATGCCTACAAGAACAACAAAAGTGGACATTAAAACAAAAAACGTAATGAGTGTAGAAATACCGGTAATGAAATTTCAAAGTGAAAAACTATCAGAAACAGGGTCTTTCTACCCTTACGGATATAGCCAAACCACATCTGATCTTGACGATGCCATAGACAAACTTAACAAAGTAATGGACAGACTTTTAGAACTTGCCCAGATAGAAAAATCATCACAACTAATGGCAGATGAAATAGAAAAGACCAGAAGGCGTGTAAATGCTCTGGAATATAAAACAATACCAGACTTACAAGACACAATAAAATTTATAAGACAGAAATTAGACGAAAATGAAAGAGCAAACATAACAAGACTTATGAAAGTAAAAGATATAATATCAAAAGAAGAAACAAAAGAGCCGAAAATTGAAAGAAAAATAGAAGAAATAACAATTTAAAAAAGAAAAAAGAGATTGCAAAAGCAGTCTCTTTTTTAATAAAATAAAAAAAGAAAAAAATAAAAAGAAAAAAGAAAATAAACAATTGACACAAGAAAAATAACATGATAATATAACATACAGCCACAAAAAAAGGCTAAAAGCATACGGAAAAAATAATAAAAAAAGACAAAAAAAAGTATTGACACAAAAAAGTATTTACCGTATACTGAATAAGCTGTCTAAAAAAAAGACAGCAAGAACCAAGAAAAATAAATAGTGTGAAG
>CAMQDG010000012.1 GCA_946999425.1 uncultured Peptoniphilus sp. | reverse complement strand
CGATTTTAAAAAACAGGTCTGTAAGTAAAGTACCCTTATCAGGCAACGATGATTTAGATTCTGTAAATGAAGAATTAAATAGTATTATTCTTGAAAATCAAAAATTAAGGGTTGAAATTGAAAATCTTAACAAAAAACACAGGGAAATACTTGCGAATTTAAGTCATGATTTAAGGACTCCTCTTACATCTATTTTAGGCTATTTAGATTTAATAGATGATAAAGAAAATTCTTATTTAAAAACTGTAAAAGAAAAAAGTCAGTTTTTATCTAAACTCATAGAGCGTTTTTATGAGTATTCTCTTGCCAGCATAAATGAAAGTTTGGACTTTGAATTAATAGATCTCTATGAACTTTTAGCTCAGGCACTCTTATTTTACTATGATGACTTTAACAAGAAAAATATAGAAGTAGAATTTTGCCTTGAGGAAAATATAAAAATATTAAGCGATTTAAAATCTTTAAAAAGTATAGTTTTCAATGCTCTTGATAATATGTTAAAATATTCAAAGAGCCATTCTAAGATAGAATACAATAAAGAAAAGAAATCTTTATATTTTATAAATGACACTGATTTAAAAGATGGAGATTACGATTATTTATTTGGTAGATCTGTTGTAATTGAAAAATCAAGAAATTCTACTGGATTGGGCCTTGCAATTATAAAGGAATATTTAACCAAAATAAAGGCAAGGGGAAAAATATATGTAAAGGATAAAAATTTTATATTAGAAATAGATTTATGAGAAATTTTTGGGATTTAGATTACGGAAAAGCTGGATTTGAATTTTACGGAGTATATCATTTTATCTGTGTACTCCTTATTATTTTTTTTGGAATACTTTTTTATAAACCATGGAAAAAGAGTAAAAATTTTAGAAGAATACTTGCAGTAACACCAATTACTTTGGAAATTTTAAGACTTATAGCTGTGCTTTTAACGGGACATTATGACAGCTCATATTTACCCTTTCATCTTTGTCTTTTCGGGGCAGAATTTATAGCAGTAGATTCTTTTATAAATAAGAGATTTATAAAAGCCTGTCTATTCTTTCTATTTATGCCTGCAGCCATTTTAAGTTTATTTACACCAGGCTGGACAGAAGTTAATAAATTGTCTTATGTTGCTATTTCTTCTTGGATTATTCATGGGATAAATGCTTTTTATCCTCTATACATTGTTATTTCAAAGGAATATGTGCCTAAAATTAAGGAAATTTTATACCCCTTCATTTTTTTAATAGTGATGTTACCTATAATAAAATTTTTAAATAGAGTCTTTGATGCCAACTATTTTTATATAAGAGATCCATATCCGGGCTCTTTGTTGGAAACAATAAAAAATATATTTCCAAATTATATAATGGGTTTATATTTAGTAACCCTTTGCGTAATGATAATAGTTTTTTTGATTTACAAAGGCGTGACTAAAGTCACAAATAAGAAAAAGTAGAGCTTTTAAAAGCTCTTTTTTTTTTTATTTTTTGAATGACTTTTTTTCAAAATCTGTTATAATATAATCCATAGTAAATTTGTAGGATATAAATAGGAGGAAAAATGAAAAAAGAACTTTTAAGGATAGAAAATTTAAGTGCGGGAACGGAAGATAAATTAATTCTAAAAAATATAAATCTAAGTATAAACTATGGAGAGGTCCATGTAATTATGGGACCTAATGGGAGCGGTAAAACTACCCTTGCCAATCTTATAATGGCAAATCCTAAATATATTGTTAGAGATGGAGATATAAAAATGGACGGTAAGAGTATAATGGATCTTACTACAGATAAGAGGGCTAAAGAAGGCCTATTTATGAGTTTTCAATCTCCAATGGCAGTTTCAGGTATAAGTGTTGAAAACTTTATAAGAACTGCTATACAAGAAAGAAGTGAGGAAAATATTTCTTTTGTTAAGTTCAGAAAAAAATTATATGCTGAAATGGATGAACTTAAAATGGATCATTCTTATGCTGAGAGATATTTAAATTTAGGATTTTCAGGAGGAGAAAAGAAGAAAAATGAAATTCTTCAACTTTTAATGATAAACCCTAAACTTGCTATTCTTGATGAAACTGATTCAGGACTTGATGTTGATGCTACAAGGATAGTATCAAGGGGAATAGAGAGATTTCATAATAAGGACAATGGAGTTTTGATTATAACTCACCACCAAGAACTTGTTAGAAATGTAGTACCTGATTTTGTCCATGTTATAATTGATGGACGAATTGTTAAGACAGGAGATGCAAGTCTTGTTGAAAAAATTGAAAGAGATGGATTTAACTGGATAAGAGAAGAGGTAGAACTTGGTAAATAAAAAGAAAACTGAAATTGATGAAATGGATAGGGGTATCTATGACATCAAGAATAAATTTGAATATAGATCAAAAACTGAAAAAGGAATTTCAGAAGAAATTGTAAGACAAATTTCTAAAGAAAAAAATGAACCGGATTGGATGCTTGAAAAAAGACTTGAGGCTTTAAAAATATTTAACCAAAAGTCAAATCCTTCTTGGGGACCGGATATAAGTGAAGTTGATATGGATAAGGTTACAACTTATATAAGACCTAAGGCGGATATGAGTGATGACTGGAAAGAGGTTCCTGAAGATATAAGAAATACTTTTGACAAATTGGGAATACCTGAAGCTGAAAAAGAATCTCTTTTATCAGGGGTTGGAGCTCAATATGACAGTGAAGTTGTATATCACAGTATTCAAAAGCATCTTTTGGAACAAGGGGTTATTTATACGGACTTTGAAAGTGCCGTAAAAAAATATCCCGAAATTATTAAAGAGTATTTTGGAACTTGCATAAGACCAACTCTTCACAAATATGCAGCTCTTCACTATGCTGTATGGAGTGGAGGAAGTTTTGTATATGTACCTAAGGGAGTAAAAGTTGATATTCCTTTACAATCTTATTTTAGGTTGAATGCGCCGGGAGCAGGTCAATTTGAACATACTTTAATAATTATTGAAGAAGATTCTTATTGTCACTTTATTGAAGGCTGTTCAGCACCTAAGTATAATGTACTAAACCTTCATGCGGGAGCTGTGGAACTTTTTGTTAAGAAAAATGCCACTTTAAGATACTCAACTATTGAAAATTGGTCAAGAAATATGTATAACTTAAATACTAAAAGGGCAATAGTAGAAGAAAATGGACTTATTCAATGGATAAGTGGTTCTTTTGGTTCAAAGGTAAGTATGCTATATCCTTGCTCGATTTTAAAAGGAGAAAGGGCTAGCAGTGAATATACTGGTATTTCCTTTGCAGGACCAGGACAAAATATAGACACGGGGGCTCAGGCAATTCACCTTGCTCCTCATACAACATCTACGGTAAATTCAAAATCCATATCAAAGGGTGGAGGAATTGCAGTTTATAGGGGACTTGTAAAGATAAGTGAAAAGGCGAAAGATTCCAAGAGCAGTGTTTCTTGTGAGTCATTGATGCTTGACAGTAAATCCCGTTCAGATACTATACCTGTAATAGATATAAAAACTAAGAATGTAGATTTTGGTCATGAGGCTAAGATTGGAAGAATTTCTGATGAAGTAATTTTCTATTTAATGAGTAGAGGAATTAGCGAATTGGAGGCTAAATCCATGGTTGTAAGAGGCTTTGCAGAACCTGTTGCAAAAGAACTTCCTATGGAATATGCGGTTGAAATGAACAATCTTATTAACCTTGAGCTTGAAGGCGCTATTGGATAAGGAGGCACTATGGAAACACTTTATGGAAATAAACTTACTTTTAGAACTTTTAATTATTTAAAAGTAAATGAAACTGAAATAAAAATTCCTGCTGTTTTCAAACAAGATTTCACTTTGCCTTCAGACAGGAAAGAAGAAATAAAAGAATTTGAAAATATTAAATATGCAACATCAGAACAAGCTATTGAAATAAATAAGGAATTAGGAAATTTATATAAGATATTTAAAACAAAAGAAAATGAAAAAAAAGATTTTGGAATTTTAAATTTAGATACTGACGACACTCATACAGAGCTTTTAGATACTATTGATGTAGTTGCTGAAAAAAATTCTGAGCTTAGGTTAGTTTTAGATTATAGCTCAAAAGGACAAAAAGAAAAATTTAGAAATTCTATAATAAGAATCCTTGCAAAAGAAAATTCAAAAGTGAATTTATTTGTAATCCAAGGGGATGACGACAAAACCATAGCAAGTGAATCAATTTTAGTTTATACAAAAGAAGATTCTCTTGTAAATGTTTGTCAATATGAACTGGGAAGTAAAAATTTATACACAAATCTAACAGGAGAACTCATTGGAGATAAAAGTTCCTTAAATGTAAATTCAATTTACTTCGGATACAAAGATCATAATTTGGATCTTTTATACAATGTTTACCACAGGGGAAAAGAAACTAAGGCTGAGATTTTAGTAAATGGAGCTTTAAAAGATAATTCTGTGAAAGTATTTAAGTCAAATCTTGATTTTAAAAAAGGATCCTCTGCATCTGTGGGAAATGAAGAAGAATATGCAATCCTATTAAGCGATGATGTAACAAATATATCAGTTCCCTTGCTCTTATGCCATGAGGATAATGTTATAGGTAATCACGCTGCATCAGCAGGAAAAATTGATTCTGAAATATTATTTTATATAATGTCCAGGGGAATATCTAAAATAGATGCTGAATCCCTTATAATAGAATCAAAATTTTCAGGATCTATTGACCAAATAGAAGAAGAAAAATTAAAAGAAAAGATTTGGGACAAAGTGTATAAGGTAATTAAGTAGGTGGAAGATGGAAAAAAATGAGATTTTAGAAATTAGAAAAGATTTTCCCTACCTCTCTATAAATGAAGGCTCAATTGTATATTTTGACAATGCAGCCACAACTCAAAAACCAAGACAAGTTATTGAAAGATTAGAAAAATATTATTTTTATGAAAATGGGAATCCTCATAGGGGAGCTCACTACTTGGCAATGAAGGCAACGGAAGTTTATGAAGAAGCAAGAGCTTATATAGGTAAGTTTTTAAATGCAAAATCTAAAGATGAGATTGTATTTGTAAGAAATGCCACTGAAGGCTTAAATCTTTTAGCTTATTCTTATGGAAATGAAGAGCTTCATGAAGGAGATGAAATTCTTATTTCAATCCTTGAGCACCATTCAAATGAAGTAACATGGCAAGAAGTTGCAAAAAAAACAGGGGCAAAGCTTGTATATTTAAAAGTTGATGAAAATATGCAAATAAGTAAAGAGGAATTTGAAAATAAAATTAATAAAAATACCAAAATATTTTCTATAACTGCAGCATCTAATGTAGTGGGTACAATGCCTGATATTGAAAGAATGGTTTCATATATTAGAAAAAACTATCCTGATACTAAAATAATTTTAGATTGCGCTCAATATATTCCTCACAGAAAAATAGATGTTCAAAAAATAGATTGTGATTTTTTAGTTTTTTCAGGTCACAAAATGTGTTCTCCTATGGGCATAGGAGTTTTATATGGTAAAGAAGAACTTTTAAATAAATTAAAACCCTTCCAATATGGTGGAGATATGATTGAGTATGTCTATGAAGATCGTGCAAGTTATTTAAAAAGTCCCCAAAGATTTGAAGCTGGCACACAAAATGTAGGAGGGGCTGTATCTTTACAAGGGGCTATTGAATATATGGAAAATATAGGTTTTGATAAAATTTTGGAACAGGAAGCAATCCTTACAGATTATGCCTATGAAAAAATGATAAAAATTCCCTATATCGATGTCTACACAACTAATAATAAAAAAAGAAGTCCCGTTATAAGTTTTAATTTTAAAAACGCTCATCCTCATGATGTGGCATCTATAATAGATACAAAGGGAATAGCTATAAGAAGTGGACATCACTGTGCTCAACCTCTTCACAGGTCTCTTGGGATAAATTTTTCTTGCAGGGCAAGTTTTGCTTTTTATAATACAATAGAAGAAGTTGACAAATTTATAGAAAGCTTATCTTATGTAAAAGAGGTGATGGGAATTGAATCTTAATGAAATTTATACACAACTTATATTGGAACAATCGAGAAATCAAAGAAATAGAAGGGAACTTGAAAATTATACTCATAAAGAACTTGGACACAATCCAAGCTGCGGTGATGAAATAACCCTTATGCTTAGAATAAAAGATCAAACAATTGAAGATGCTTCTTATATAGGGCAAGGTTGTGCTATAAGCCAAGCTTCAACTTCAATAATGATTGATGAAATTAAAAAAATAAAAGTTGAAAAAGCTCTTGAAATGTGTAAAAAATTTATAGCAATGGTAAAAGGACAAATAAAAGATGAAGATGAGCTGGAAGAATTAGGAGATGCAATTGCTTTTGAAAGCATCCAAAATCTTCCTGCCAGGGTAAAGTGTGCAGTCCTTCCATGGTACACCTTAATGAATATTATTGAAGAAGGAAAAACTCAAGGGAGTTTTAAATCTGAATGAGGTGATTTTTTGAAGTTATCTACCAAGGGAAGATATGGACTTATGGCAATGTACAGACTTATGGAAAATTATGGCAAGGGGCCTGTTTCTATAAGAGATATAGCAAATTCTGAAAATTTATCCGAGGCATATCTTGAACAACTTTTTATTTTATTAAAAAAAGCGAAATTAATTGAATCAAAAAGAGGGGCGAATGGAGGATATATTCTTTCAAAAGACCCAGACCAAATAAAAATTGGTCAAATTATAAATGCTCTTGAAGGGGATATGGAATTAAGCTGTTGTACAAAGGATACTAACTGTCCAAAGCAAGTGGAGTGCCCTACAAAAGATATTTTAGATGTGGTTCAAATGAAGATTCAAAATGTATTGGATTCAATGACTTTAAAGGATATGATCTAAATATGATTTATTTTGATAATGCGGCAACTACAAAAATACATCCTCAAGTCTTGGAAGAGATGTATGAAGCCTACAAAAAAATAAGTGGGAACCCTTCAAGTGTATATTCTATAGGGCAAGAAGCTAAAGGTGCCATTGAACATGCAAGACAAACTATAGCAAATATTATGGAAGTAAAACCGAAAGAAATTTATTTTACTTCTGGTGGAACTGAATCTGATAATTGGGCTATTAGAGGCTTGTTAAAGGCCTCTAAAAAAAATCACTTAATAACAAGCACCATTGAACATCATGCCGTTTTACATACGGCTGAATATTTAAAAGAAAATGGCGTAAAAGTTGATTATGTAAAAGTTAATAAAGACGGCATCATAGATCTTGAAGAACTGGAAAGTCTTATTAATGAAGATACAGGTTTAATAAGCATTATGGCTGCAAACAACGAAATCGGAACAATAGAGCCTATTGAAGAAATTTCAAAAATTGCAAAGACTCACAATATTTTCTTTCACAGTGACGTGGTTCAAGGATTTTTTAATACGGATATTGATTTTAAAAAATTAGATGCAGCTTCAATGTCTGCTCATAAAATTAGGGGTCCTAAAGGAATTGGGATTATGTATTTAAGAGAAGGCATAAAAATAGACAATTTAATTTTTGGAGGCTCGCAAGAAAGGGGAAAAAGACCTGGCACAGAAAATGTGCAAGGTATTATAGGCCTTAGAAAAGCCTGCCAAATAAAAAGCCAACATGATAATAGAACCTATATAAAAAATTTAAGAGACTATTTAATAAAAAATTTGGAAGATTTAAAAATAAAAATTAACGGAAGTCTTGAAAAAAGGTTGGTCGGCAATGTAAACTTTATATTAGAGGGAATTCCTCAAAATATAACTTTAATGAAACTTGATTTAGCAGGAATATGTGCATCTGCAGGCTCTGCCTGTACAGCGGGGTCATTAAGTCCATCCCATGTTTTAAAAGCAATAGGCCTTAGTGATGAAGAAGCTGCTTCTTCTATTAGAATTTCTTTAAATGAGGAAAATACAAAAGAAGAAATAGATGTTTTAATAAACCTACTAAAAAGTGAGGTAAAGAATGAATAAAATTGAAACTGTTCAAAAATTTATTACACCTAAATTTTTAAGCAATTCACTTACAATTCTTTTGGGAGTCTTAGTTTTTTTATGTATTTATTATTTAATTAATATCGGTAATAAATATATTGAGAGAAATAAGAGAATAAGAATAGATATTCTCCTAATTTTAAAAATTGTTTTAGGTCTTATCTTAGCAGGACTTGTTGTTTTAATTTTTAACAAGTATCCTATTTTAAAAGATACGGCAGGAGCGATATTTATTGCTGCTATAATGGCATTTATTATAAATCCCATAGTAAATAAATTGGAAAGTAAGGGAATAAAAAGAGCATATGGAGTAATAATAGTATATGTGATTTTCATTCTTGTTATGGCAATCTTACTGGCAATTGTAGTTCCTAAAACTGTAAGCGAAATTGGAAAATTAATTTCATCAACGCCTAAAATAATAGAAACTTTTTCAGACAAGGCTGATGAAATAACAAACAACTTGCAAAAAATGATGGAAGGAAAGTTTGCAAACTTTGCTAGCAAAAGCGATGTAAACATTGTTGAACAATTTGGAAAGAGATTTTTAGATATTATAAAGGATTATCAAGACAAACTTTTTAGCAGTATAGGAAATATTGCCAGTGGTATAAGCGGAATGCTTTCCGCTCTTGTAAAAACCTTCCTTGTAATGATATTTACATTTTATTTTACAGTTGATAAAGATAAGGTCAAATCTTTTATAGTAAGGAATATACCTGAAAAATACAAAAGAGATGTAATGTATGTCGCTGTAAGAATAAATGATGCCCTTCTCGAATTTGTCAAGGGAAGACTTTTAATGGCAATTTTTGTAGGTCTTATAACTATGATTGCCCTTTTAATAGTAAGGGTGGATTTTGCAATAATTATAGGCTTTGTAACTTGTATAGCTGATATTATTCCATATATAGGACCTTTATTAGGATTTTTGCCGGCAGTTTTGTTTGCCTTTATGGAGTCACCAATGAAGGCGCTTATTGTGGGAATTATTTTTGTGCTAATACAATGGGCAGAAAATAATATAATCGCCCCAAAATTGTTAGGTGATAAAATTGGTTTAAATCCACTTCTAATATTAATAGCTATAATTATTGGAGGAGGAATGTTCGGCGTAATGGGAATGATTTTAGGAGTTCCACTTATTTCCGTAATAATTATTTTAATTGATTTTATAAAACTTAAATATTATGAAAGAAAAACTGGCATAAATTGACAAAGCCACTATTTAAATTTAAAATGTTAATAGTTAATTACTGTCCTCCTGTAATTGGGAGGACTTTTTAGAATAAAGGGGAATTTATTAATGAAAAATTTAGGACTTCATGAAATAAGAAGGGAATATTTAAAATTTTTTGAATCAAAGGGACATTTAATTTTAAAGAGTTTTTCACTTATACCGAAAAATGACAAGTCACTTCTTTTAATCGGTGCAGGCATGGCACCTATGAAAAAATATTTTACAGGAGAACTTACACCACCAAGAAGTAGAGTTACAACTTGTCAAAAATGTATAAGAACAGGTGATATTGAAAATGTAGGCCATACGGACAGGCATGCTACATTTTTTGAAATGTTAGGTAATTTTTCTTTTGGAGATTATTTTAAACATGAAGCTATTAATTGGGCTTGGGAATTTTTAACTGAGCATTTGGATATAAAACCAGAACAACTTTGGGCAACTGTATATTTAGATGATGACGAAGCCTTTAATATTTGGAAAAATGAAATAGGTCTTCCTGAAGATAGAATAGTAAGACTTGGTAAAGATGATAACTTCTGGGAACTTGAAGTTGGACCTTCAGGTCCATGTAGTGAAATTTATGTAGACAGGGGAGAAGAGTACGGTTGCGGTAAAGCTGATTGTAAACCGGGATGTGATTGCGACAGATATATTGAAGTTTGGAACCTTGTATTTACACAATTTGATAAGGATGAAAAGGGACATTATAATCCTCTTAAACATCCTAACATTGATACGGGAATGGGACTTGAAAGAATAGCAACAGTTCTTCAAGGAACAAATAACATTTTTGAAATAGACGCAATTCAAGATATTATAAAACAAATTGAAAAAATTTCTGGCTATAAATATGGAAGTGATAAAAATAAGGACGTTTCTGTTAGAGTTATAACAGACCATATAAGAGCTATGACTTTTATGATTTCCGATACTATAAGACCTTCTAATGAAGGTAGAGGCTATGTATTAAGAAGACTTATAAGACGTGCTGCAAGACATGGAATTATCTTAGGGATAAAGAAATCTTTCTTGGCCGATTTATGTGATCAAATTATAGATTCTTGGAGCGTAGAATATGACGATCTTAAAGAAAATAGAGAATCTATAAAAGAAGTAATTAGAAATGAGGAAGAAAAATTTCTTGAAACTCTTGATCAAGGTATGAATATTCTTGATACTTATGTTAAAAATATAGGAAAAGAAAAAACTCTATCAGGACAAGATGCTTTTAAATTATATGACACTTATGGTTTTCCAGTTGATTTAACTAAAGAAATTTTAGCTGAAAGAGGTCTTAAAGTTGACGAAGAAGGCTTTGAAAAATTAATGGAAATGCAACGTCAAAGAGCAAGACAAGCAAGGGATATGGATAATATAGGTTGGACAAACAAAGAAGATGAACACCTATATGAAAATATAGACAGTCAATTTGTAGGTTATGAAACTGAAAAAACTCAAAGCCAAATTATAAAAATTATAAAAGATAATGAAGAAGTAGAAGAATTAAGCCAAGGAAAAGCTGCAATTTTACTTGATAAAACACCATTTTATGGTGAAAGCGGAGGACAAATTGGAGATACCGGTATAATTAAAGGCAAAGATTTTACTTTTAAGGTTTTGGATACTAAAAAAACTTCTAAGGGCATTCACATTCAAATAGGTGAAGTTGAAAGTGGTATAGTAAAAAAAGGACCTGTGGAAGCTCTGGTAGACTCAGAAAGGCGTAGAAATATAAAGCGTAACCATTCGGTAACGCATTTAGTTCATAGGGCTCTTAGAGATGTTTTAGGAGATCATGTTCATCAAGCAGGCTCTCTTGTTACAGATTCTTATATGAGATTTGACTTCACTCACTTTGAAGCAATATCACCACAAGATCTTAAAAAAGTTGAAGAAATTGTAAATCAAAAGATTTTCCAAGGTCTTGAAGTTGAAACTATTGTTACAAACCCTGAAGAAGCATATAAACTTGGGGCAGTAGGTCTTTTTGAAGAAAAGTACGGAGATATAGTAAGGGTTGTAAAAATGGGAGATTTTTCAATGGAACTTTGTGGAGGAACCCATGTAAAAAATACTGCTGATATTTCCATGTTTAAGATTTTATCAGAAGGTGGGGTATCCTCAGGAGTAAGACGTATTGAATGTATAACTGGTCCTAAAGTTTATGAATATTTAAATGAAAGCTTGAAAACTGAAGAGGACATTTGCAGTCTTTTAAAAACTAATAAGTCTGACATAATTTTAAAAATAAAAACTAACTCAAATGAGTTAAAAGCGCTTAAAAAAGAACTTGAAGATTATAAATTACAAAGTGCAAAAAATAATGTATCTGAAATTTTAGAGGCTGCCTATGAAATTGAAGGAGCAAAGGCTATAGTTTATAAGTTTGAAGGAATTGATGTAAATACTTTAAGAAATATAGCTGATGAGGTAAAGGGTAAACTTGGCCAATGTGTTCTTGTATTTTCAACTGTAAATGAAGGAAAATTAAACTTTATTGCAAGTGTAAGTAAGTCCCTTACAAACAAATACAATGCAGGAAATATTGTAAGAGAAGTTGCTAAAGTTACAGGAGGATCCGGAGGTGGAAGACCTGATATGGCAACCGCTGGAGGAAAAGACCTTACAAAAGTTGATAAAGCACTTGATAAAGCAAAAGAAATGATAAAATAAAAAATCGGGTTTATCCCGATTTTTTTAATGCAAATGATAATTTTTTTATAAAAATGATAGTATTGTGTTATAATTAATAAGGAGGGATTTTATGAGCGATATACACGAAACACAAGTTTTTAAAAAACAAGATCTTGAAACTGAAAGAATACAAAATATTTTAAGAACTGTTTACAGCGCCTTGGAAGAAAAGGGTTATAATCCTATTGATCAAATAATAGGTTATATTTTATCAGGAGACCCTACTTATATCACAGGCTTTAATAATGCAAGAGCGATTATACAGGAAATTGAACGTGACGAACTATTGTCAGAATTATTAAAATCCTATTTAAGAAAAAAGATGTGAGAATCTCTCACATCTATTAAAATTTTGAGAGTTAATATGGAAAGAATATTAGGACTTGATATAGGAGATGTCTATATAGGAGTTGCCCTTTCTGATCCTTTTGGAATGATAGCTCAAAGTCTTACAACAATAAAAAGAATTTCAAAAGAACAAACCTATGGGGAAATTAAAGAATTAATAGACAAATATGATGTAAAAAAAGTAGTGGCAGGTCTTCCTAAAAATATGAATAATACCCTTGGTCCTCAAAGCGAAAAAGTAATGAAATTTGCAGAAAAATTAAAGAATAAATACAAGATAGAATTAATTTATGTGGACGAGAGAATGACAACACTTTCTGCTGAGAAAGTTTTAATAGAGGGTTCAGTAAGAAGAGAAAATAGAAAAAAATATATAGATAGGATTGCCGCAACTTATATATTGCAAACTTATTTGGACACTCAAAGGAGAAACAATGGATAGACAAGTTTTTTATGACGAAAAGGGACAAAAGTTTGAGTTTATAATCAGAGCAAAATTTGAAATAGATAATAAGGCTTATGTAGCCATGAGTCCTAAAGATGATGAAGAAAATCTTTATATTTTAAAAATTGCAAAAGATAAAGAAGGTAACCAGTATTTAAAAGGAATTGACGATGATGAATTAAATGAGGCTAAAGAAGCCTATGAAGAATTAATAGAAAAAGAGGAGGATATATGAAACTTGATAATGAATATGTAAAAAAAGTTTTAAAAGATAATGGATATAAATTTACAAATCAAAGAGTAAAAATTTATAACGTATTTGTAGATAATATGAATAAGCATTTAACTACTGAAGAAGTGTTTAAAATTGTATCTAAAATTGATCCAGAAATTGGTATTGCAACTGTATATAGGACAGTTCTCTTGTTTAACGAATTGGGACTTATAAACCAAATTTCCTTTGGCGACAATATAACAAGATACGAAATAAAATTAAATAACAACGGCCACAATCACCACCATTTAATTTGTTTGGAATGTGGAAAGGTTCAAGAAGTAAAAATAGACTTACTTGACGATATAGAAAAAGAAGTTGAAAAAAATGAAGAATTTAAAATCATCGATCATCAATTGAAATTTACCGGCTACTGTAAAGAATGTTATAAGAAATTAGCCGGCAAGGTGAAAAAATGAGAAATAATAACAAACTTAAACTTATTCCCCTTGGAGGTCTTCACGAAATAGGAAAGAACATGACAGTTCTTGAGTACAGAGACAATATAATTATTGTAGACTGCGGTATGACTTTTCCTGAAGATGAAATGCTTGGTATTGATGTAGTTATTCCTGATATAACTTATCTTATTAACAACAAGGAAAAAATAAAGGGACTTGTACTGACTCACGGTCATGAAGACCATATAGGTGCCATTCCTTATGCCCTTAAACAAGTGAATTTTCCAATTTACGGAACACCACTTACTATGGGACTTTTAGAAAACAAGTTAAAAGAACACAGACTTCCTAATGTAGATTTAAATGTAGTTCACCAAGGAGATACAATTAAGCTTGGTAAGTTTGAGATTGAATTTATAAGAGTAAATCACTCTATTCCAGATGCCTGTGCATTGGCGATAAAATCACCTATAGGAACGGTATTTTTTACAGGAGACTTTAAAGTTGATTTTACACCGATTTCTGGAGAGCCTATAGATCTACAAAGACTTGGAGAAATAGGAAAGCGTGGAGTTCTTGCCATGGTAGGAGAATCTACAAATGTTTTGAGAAAGGGTTATTCTCTTTCTGAAAGTAATGTAGGAGAAACCTTTAACAGAATTTTTCAAGGAGCAACACCTCATAGAATAATTGTTGCAACATTTGCAAGTAATGTTCATAGAGTCCAACAAATAATTAATGCGGCAGAGCACTTTGGAAGAAAAGTTGTCCTTTCAGGTCGCAGTATGGAAACAATGATGGAAACTGCAAGAAAATTGGGCTATGTTCGCGTAAAAAAAGATACCATCATAGATATTAATTCTATGAGAAAATACAATGATGATGAACTTGTTCTTATTACAACAGGTTCTCAAGGAGAGCCTATGAGTGCTCTTACAAGGATTGCTTTTGGAGAGCATAAAAAAATTCAGCTTACACCTAATGATATGATAATACTTTCAGCAACACCTATTCCAGGAAATGAAAACAGTGTTGCCAAGGTAATAAATAAATTACTTGAAAGTGGAGCACAGGTTGTATATGAAGCTCTAAGTGAAATTCACGTTTCGGGTCATGCTTGTCAAGAAGAATTAAAGATGATGTTATCATTAATAAAGCCTAAATATTTTATTCCGGCTCATGGAGAAGTAAGACACCTTTTAAAACACGCTACAATTGCAGAAAAAATGGGAATAAATGCCTCTAATATATTTATAATGGAAAATGGAAATTGCTTGGAGTTTAATAATAAATCGGCAAGTATTATAGGTGATGTTCCATCGGGAAATATACTTGTAGACGGCTTAGGCATAGGCGATGTAGGAAATATTGTTTTAAGAGATAGAAAGCATCTTTCAGAAGATGGACTTATTGCAGTCGTTGTTACAATATCAAAACAAGAGGGAAAAGTTGTTTCAGGACCGGACATTATTTCAAGAGGATTTGTATATGTTAGAGAATCTGGAGATTTAATGGACGATGCAAGAGATGTCGTTAAGAGAACCTTAGATAGATGCACTAAAAAATCAATAAGTGATTGGTCAACTTTAAAGACAAGTATAAGAGAAGATTTAAGAAGTTATCTATACCATCAAACTAAGAGAAACCCAATGATTTTACCAATAATAATGGAAATATAATGAGCAATGTAACTTACGAATTTACAGAAGACTATATAAGAAGTCTGATTAAAGAAAAAGATGAACTTTTAATTGCAATGAGAGCTTATGCAGAAAAAAATCATGTTCCTATAATTGAAAAAGAATGTGAAGATTTCTATAAATTTTTGCTTAATATCCTAAAACCTGAAAAAATTTTGGAACTTGGCACTGCTATAGGATATTCTGCAATAGTTTTTGCCAAAACAAGTGGAGCTTTTATTAAAAGTGTGGAAATTTCTGAGGATATGGTAAAACTTGCAGAAGAAAATATTAAAAATGCTAATTTGGAAAATAATATAAAAGTTATAAATAGAGATGCTTTAGAATTTTTGCTGGAAACAAAAGATTCTTATGATTTAATTTTTATTGATGCCGCAAAGGGCCAATATGAAAAATATTTTGATGAAGCTATAAAACATTTAAATAAAGGTGGAACAATCATTTGTGATAATGTTTTATTCAGAGGAATGATTGCAAATCAAAATTTGGTAAAGAGAAGGAAAATAACAATTGTAAAAAGATTAAGAAAATTTTTGGATAGAATAAAAGATGATGTAAGCTACTCCTCTTCGATAGTTCCTATTGGAGATGGAGTGCTATTAGTTAGGAGGATTAGTGAATAAAATAGAATTACTTGCTCCTGCGGGAGATTTAAATAAACTGAAAACTGCAATAGATTACGGTGCCGATGCAGTTTATTTAGGTGGAGAAAGTTTCGGTCTTAGAAAGGCTTCAAAAAATTTTTCCTTAGCTCAAATAGAAGAAGGGGTTAAATACGCTCATGAAAGAAATAAAAATGTCCATGTAACGCTTAATATAGTACCCCACAATAAGGATATTTCAGGAATTGAAGAATATGCAAAAGCCTTACAAGATATAGGAGTTGATGCTGTAATTGTGTCAGATCCGGGAATGTTTATGAGAATTAAAAAAGCTGCGGATAAATTAGATATACACATATCAACACAAGGCTCAGTAACAAATTCATCTACGGTCCAATTTTGGCAACAAATGGGAGCTAAAAGAGTTGTCCTTGCAAGAGAACTATCCCTTGAAGAAATAAAGGAAATAATAAGGGTAACTCACGATATAGAAATAGAAACTTTTGCCCATGGAGCAATGTGTATGTCCTATTCAGGACGGTGCCTTTTATCAAATTATATGACAGGAAGAGATGCAAATATGGGTGATTGTGCTCAACCTTGCAGATATAAATATTATCTTGTAGAAGAAAAAAGGCCTGGGGAATATTTTCCCATAGAAGAACATGAAGAGGGCTCCTTTATTATGAATTCAAAAGATCTTTGTATGATAGACCATATAGATGATTTAATTGAAGCAGGCATAAGATCTTTGAAAATTGAGGGAAGAGTAAAAAGTGAATATTATCTTGCCACAACTATAAGGTCTTATAGGATGGCTATTGATGAGTATTATAAAGATCCTAAAAATTATAAATATGATCCTTATCTTATGGAAGAGCTTAAAAAAGTTTCCCACAGAGATTGGACAAAGGGATTTTTTTATGGGAAAGTTAAAAGTGATTCACAAGTTTATACGGACAATTCCTATATTAGGGGATATGACTTTATAGGGATTGTATTAGATTATGATGAAGAAAGTAAAATGGCGACAGTTGAAATGAGAAACAGAGTTTTTGACGGAGATACTGTTGAAATTTTCGGGCCGGGCAAAAAACATTTTACTCAAAAGATTGAGGGTATGTTTGATAAGAATAATAAGCCAATTGATCTTGCAAATAAAGTTCAAATGATTTTTAAGTTTAAAACAGAAGAACCGGTCGCTTATAATTATATGATAAGAAGGAAGAATGAGGAATGAAGAAACCAGTAGTAATTGGAATAGCTGGAGGAAGTGGAAGTGGAAAATCAACTGTAACAAAAGAAATTATAAAATTAATTGACGAAGATTCTGTTACAGTTATTGAACAAGACTCCTATTATAAGGATCAATCGGACAAACCCTTTGAAGAAAGAATAAAGACAAATTACGATCATCCCTTTGCCTTTGATAATGATCTTTTAATTTCTCAACTTAAAGATTTAATAGAGGGTAAAACAATTGAAAAGCCTATTTATGACTTTGAAGTTCACAATAGAAAAAAAGAAAGGGAAAATGTAAGCCCATCAGATGTAATAATTCTTGAAGGAATTTTAATTTTAACAGAAGAAAAAATAAGAAATCTTCTTGACATAAAAGTATTTGTAGACACAGATAGCGATGTTAGGATTATAAGAAGAATTTTAAGGGACTTAAAAGAAAGAGGCAGGACTTTAGATTCTGTAATTTTACAGTATATGTCCAGTGTAAGACCTGCCCATTTGCAATTTGTAGAACCTTCAAAAAGATATGCAGATATAATCATTCCTGAAGGAGGCTACAACAAAGTTGCCATTGATTTAATAAATACAAAAATTCAACAAGTTTTAAATTCTTAAGAAATAGAATTAATAAGTTCAATAATTTTATTAATTCCTTCTTCAAGAGAAGTTTTTGACATGTTGCCGAAGCCGAGTATTAATCTCGGCTTTTTGTATTTTATAGGTCTGCTTAAAAAATTTGAAATTCCCTGAATAAAAATAGAATTATCTCTTAAATATTTAACAAGTTCCTCTTCACTGATATTAGTATTAACCTCTAAAATAAAATGAAGACCAGCTTTTTTATCAAACACTTTAAAATTTTTTTGATTTTTAAAAAGAGAAAGAGCAAACTTTCGCCTTTCATCGTATAATTTTCTCATTTTATTTAAATGTCTTTCAAAAAAGCCTTCATCTATAAATTTAGAAAGAGAAATTTGAATAAGGTTCGGAACAGGGCAATTTAAAAAAGGTTTTAAATCTTCATATTTTTTTAAAAGGTCCTTTGGCAAAATCATATAGCTTACACGAAGAGTAGGTGAAATTGATTTTGAAAAATTGGAAATATAAATAACCCTGTCAATTTTATCCAAACTTTTTAAAGCAGGTATAGGTCTTCCGTAATATTTAAACTCGCTGTCATAGTCATCTTCAATAATATAGCCGGAAACTTTATTTGAAAAATTTAAAAGTTTTATCCTCCTGTCAATAGGAAGGATTGAGCCGACAGGAAATTGGTGAGATGGAGTAATTAAAAAAACATTTGAATTTTTTGGGATTTTACATGGATTTATTCCATAATCATCGACATCGGTAAAATCATATTTAAAGCCATTAAGATCAAATAATTTTAAAAGATTTTTGTAGCCGGGGTTTTCTAAAGTAAATTTTGAATTTTTAGGCAAAATATAAAAGAGATCCTGAAATAAATATTCCATACCAGAACTTACAATTATGTTTTGAGGATGAGTTTTAATACCCCTTGCAGACAACAAATAATTTGCAATAGAATTTCTAAGCTCATAAAGACCCTTGGGATCTCTTATATTTAAAAGACTTTCTCGCGTTAAGGATTCATTAATCAATTTTTTAAAATTAGTATTTGGAAAATTAAAAGTTGAATTTTTATTTAAATCAAAATCATACTTATAATTTAAAAATTTTTTAGGCATCAAAATTTTTTCTTCTTTTTTTATATTAATAAGATTATCTATATCAGCAACAAAAAATCCAACTCTTTCCTTTGAATAAATATAGCCCTCATCCATTAAAGTTTCATAGGCGGAAGTAACTGTATTGATTGAAATTCCAAGATGATTTGATAAATTTCTCTTAGAGGGAAGGAGAGTGGCACTTTTTAAATTTCCAGAAATAATTTCATTTTTTATATAATTGTAAAGCTGTAAAAATAAAGGCTCATCTTTGTTAAAATTTAAAGTTAGCATCTGATACCTCGAAAATAAATAATTTTGATACTTTTGATGATATCAAAAAACGCTTATAATGTCATTAAAATAATAAATGAGAGGTAAAATATGAATAAAAAATTTATTGAACTTACAAACTCCTTAAAGGGTGGAGTAATTATGGATGTAACAAGCCCTGAACAAGCAAAAATTGCAGAAGAAGCTGGAGCAGTTGCAGTTATGGCTCTTGAAAGAATTCCTGCCGATATTAGAGCTGCGGGAGGAGTATCAAGAATGAGTGACCCTAAGATGATTAAGGAAATAAAAAAAACTGTAAAAATTCCTGTAATGGCAAAATGTAGAATAGGACATTTTGTTGAAGCATCAATCCTTGAAGCCATAGGAATAGACTACATAGATGAATCTGAAGTCTTAACTCCGGCAGACAATGATAACCACATTGATAAGAAAAACTTTAAAACACCTTTTGTTTGTGGAGCAAGGGACTTAGGAGAAGCTTTGAGAAGAATTGAAGAAGGGGCTTCTATGATTAGAACAAAAGGTGAAGCAGGAACAGGAGATGTTTCTCAAGCTGTAAATCATTTGAGAAAAATTGTAGGTCAAATGTCGTTTGTATCAAGTTTAAAAGAAGACGAATTATATAAAACAGCAAAAGAAATGCAAGTAAGTTATGAACTTTTAAAGTACGTTCATGACAATAAAAAACTTCCTGTTGCAAATTTTAGTGCTGGCGGAGTAGCAACACCAGCAGATGCAGCTTTTATGAGAAGATTAGGAGCTGAAGGAGTATTTGTAGGATCAGGAATTTTTAAATCAAACAATCCAGAAAAAAGAGCTAAAGCAATAGTAAGGGCAGTTGAAAATTATATGGATGATAAAATAATTGCTGAAGTATCTGAAGATCTTGGAGAAGCAATGGTTGGTATAAATGAAGAAGAAATAAAAATAATAATGGCTAACAGATAAAATTTCATAATTTATCTAACTCCTATAAACCCATCGATTAATTCGATGGTTTTTTTTTGTTTAAATAAAAATAATGCTTCACATAGAGCATAAAAAATAAAAAAACAAAATGCTTCACGTAGAGCATAAAAAATAAAAAAATTTTTTAAAATTTTGAAAATAATTAAAAATACAGTAGATTTACAGGATGAGATGGTGTAAAATATAAGCGAATGGAGTAATATGGTTTAAAATGGAGTAAAAGGGAGAAAAAAATGCTTATAGGCCAATACAATCTCACCCTTGATGAAAAAGGAAGAATAACAATTCCATCTAAATTTCGTGATTCAATTTTAGGAGATTTTGTACTTACTAAAGGTTTGGACAATTGCGTCTTTTTATATCCTAAAAATGAGTGGGAGAGAATAACCTCCAAACTTAAAGAACTACCACTTTCAAATAAAAACGCTAGAGCTTTTCTTAGAAACTTTTACTCCGGAGCCGTTACTTCCTCCATTGATAAACAGGGGAGAGTTTTACTTCCTCAAAATCTTAGAGAACATGCTGGAATGGGAAAAGAACTTGTGATTATAGGCCTTGATACAAGGGCTGAAATATGGTCACAAGATAAGTGGGAAGAATTTAACTCTCAAGAAGGCTTAAGCTATGAAGAACAAGCCCAAACTTTAGATCAGTTAGGTATATAAATGAAGTTTGAACACACTCCGGTTTTATTTGATGAAACCATAAATTTATTAAATGTAAGAAAAAATAAGATATATTTAGATGGAACTTTAGGGGGAGCAGGTCATTCATCTGAGATCCTTAGAAGACTTGATGGAACGGGTCTATTAATAGGCATTGATCAAGATAAAACAGCCTTAGAGGCATCAGAAGAGAGATTATCTCAAATTAATAAAAACTATAAGTTGTTTCATAACAATTATGGAAATTTTGAAGAAGTTTTAAATTCACTAAATATAGATAAGGTTGACGGAATTTTACTTGATCTTGGAGTAAGCTCATATCAGTTTGATCAAGGAGATAGGGGATTTTCCTATAAATATAACGGCCCTCTTGATATGAGAATGGATGATTCCATGGAAATAAGTGCTGGAGATATTGTGAATGATTATTCTAAGGAAGATTTAATTAGAATTTTTAAGCAATATGGTGAAGAAAAATGGTCTCAAAGAATCGCTGAATTTATTATCAATAGAAGAGAAGAAAAAAGAATTGAAACTACTTTTGAGCTGGTTGATATTATAAAAGCGGCAATTCCTATGAAGTTTAGAGCAAAGGGTCCTCATCCTGCAAAAAGAATTTTTCAAGCCCTAAGAATTGAAACTAATAACGAGATAGGGGTATTAAGAAAGAGCCTTGGAAAAATGATAGAAAGACTTAATGAGGGTGGAAGAATATGTGTAATATCTTTTCATTCCCTTGAGGACAGAATAGTTAAAGACACTTTTAAGTATTATTATCTTGATTGTATTTGTCCACCGGAGATGCCCTATTGCAATTGCGATAAAAAAAGGGAAATAGAAATTATTACAAGAAAACCTATAATAGCTTCAAAAAAAGAACTGGAAGAAAATAACAGAGCGCACTCAGCAAAATTAAGATGTGCGGAAAAAATCGGAGAAAGCCATGAAGAGTAAGTTGAGAAGACAAAAAAGCCTTATAAGAAAAAGAAAAATTAAAATATCTAATGTGCCACTTGTACTTACTTGTACACTTGTTATAATATTATCTATAGTTGTAACGGCTCTTCAAGCACAAATTTCAAATTTAGATAGAGCCTTAATAAAACAAGAAAGTGAAATAAAAGATCTTGAAAATACAAAATTATCTCTTGAAGGAGAAATAAAGGGAATTATAAGTTCTCAAGAAATTCAGGATGCAGCAATGTATAAGCTTGGTATGGTTCATCCAGATGAAAAACAAATTGTTTACATAGATGTTAAGGAAGATAAAAAACAGAAAGATGTTAACAACAATGTATTTTTGAGTCCCATAGTTTCAGTTATTAAATCATTTACTAAAAATTAACTGGGGAGGCAGTTTTGAAATTATATAACCGTAAAGATAAAGCCGGGAAAAAAGTAAAAAAAACAATTGTAAGTTCTAACAAGAGGATTTTTTTTACATTAACAGTCCTGGTTTTTTTATTTATTTTTATCGCTGTAAGGCTACTATATATACAGGCCTTTGAAGCTGAAGAACTTACAAAAGCAGCTTTAAGACAGCTTACAAAACAAGAGAGTATTCAATCAAATAGAGGATTGATTTATGATAGAAACAAAAAAGTCATGGCATTAAATGTTTCTAAATCAACTATATACTATGATTCGAGTCTGATAATGCCACGTGGGGGAAAAAACAAGGGCAAGAGAGAATCTGATCAGCAATATGAAGACAGAATGGCAAAATTTAACATTGACAGGAAAAAAACCTTAGAAGAAGATGCAACAAGCCTTGCTAATATTTTAAATTTAAATAGGGAAGATTTACTTTTGCAAATAAGTCAAGATAAAATGGTGAGAATTGCCAGAGATGTTGACAGAAAAGTTGCCTTAAAAATAAGAGAATTAAATAATCCAAGAATAAGCAGCGAAGATTATATAAAAAGATTTTATCCCTTTGGAAAATCAGCAGCCCATGTATTGGGATTTTTAAATAATGAAAATTTCGGTCTTTATGGTCTTGAGTCTTATTATGATGATGAATTATCTGGCATTGCAGGGAAATCTATAAAAATAAAAAGTGAGCAGCAACAACAAATTCCCATGACAAAAGAGGAAAATTATGCACCTAAAAATGGTTTTAATTTAGTATCTTCAATAGATATAAACATTCAAAATTTTGCCGATGAAGCTGCTCAAAAAGCCTATAATTTATATGAACCAGACAAGGTATCAATTATAGTTCAAGATACAAAAACTGCACAAATCCTTGCTATGGTAAACTTAGACGAATATGACCCGAATGATCCTAGAGATCCTATAAATAAAAAGCAAGAAGAGGAATGGAAAGGCTTAAAAGATAGCGATAAGGTTGACCTTTGGGCTGAAAATTGGAAAAATTTTTCAGTTGAGTCCCAATATGAGCCAGGTTCCACTTTTAAACTTATAACTGCCGCTGCAGCTATTGAAGAAGCTACTACAAATCCAAACAAAGTTTATACATGTCCAGGAGTTTTGACTGATATGAAAGGAGTTAAAATTTCATGTACTTCAAAGCATAGGGGACCGAGGACTTTCTTACAGGCTATGGAGGAATCATGCAATATAACCCTTGTAAAAGTAGGAAGAGAGTTGGGTCCTGAAAGATTTTTAAAATATATAAGAGCTTTCGGCTTTGGAGAGAAGACAGGGATTGACCTTAAAGGAGAAGTAAAGGGCACAATACCTAAAGATCCTAAACATATATCAAAGGTAACCATTTCTACAATGAGTTATGGTCATGGTATAGCTGTTACTCCCATTCAATTAATTAATGCTGTTTCTGCCATAGGAAACGGTGGATTTTTAAATGAACCAAGGATTATAAAAGAAGTTGTAGATAATGATGGAAATATAATTGAAAAATTTAAAACCAATACTTTAAGAAGGGTTATTTCTCAAGAAACTTCAAAGACTCTTAAAGAAATAATGGCAAAAGTTGTTGAAGAAGGAACAGGTAAGAAGGCGCAAGTTCCAGGATATAAAATAGGGGGGAAAACAGGGACAGCCTATATAGCATCTGCTAATGGTTATGAAGATGAATATAACTCCTCTTTTATAGGACTTGCACCGGCAATGGATCCTCAAATAACAGTTTTAGTAGTAATAAATAGACCGAAGGGAGATTTTTATGGAGCAACTGTAGCTGCTCCCATTGCTCAAGAAATTATGGCTAAATCTCTTGAATATTTAAAAGTACCTAAAACTGAAAAAGTTGATGAAAATACCTTGAAAGAAGATGTGGAAGTTCCTGATGTAACAAACAGACCTGTAATTGATGCTGGGAAAATTTTAGTTGATGCAGGACTTAGATTTAATACTCCAAATAAAAATACAAAGGATTCATCTGTTGTAATTGGACAAAATCCAAAAGCAGGCAGCATTGTAAAAAATGGAACAATAATTGATATTGAGTTAAATAATCCTGAAGAAGAAAAAATAATGCCTCTTATGACAGGAATGAAAGACAAAGAAGCGGAATCTATTTTAAAAGCTCTTAACATAGAGTATAATATTGTAGGCAACGGTTCCATAGTATCTCAAAAGCCCCTTCCGGGAACAAGACTTACTGAAGAATCAAATATTCTATTAAAATGTGACAATTTAACTAATGATGATGAGAACAAACCTGAAAATGAAAGTTCTTTTGAGGAAAAAACGTGTCACAAAGAAAATGGAAAAAACAATAATGAAAATAATAAAAAAAATGATAAAAAAAATGATAAAAAAAAAATAGATGAAAGAGAGATAAATAATGTTTAGATATGCAGCTTCTTTTCTTATAGGTTTAATTTTTTCTTTGATTTTAGGACCGATAATAATACCTCTTTTACACAGACTTCATGCAGGACAAAGTATTAGAGAAGAAGGTCCTTTAAGCCATTTAGTTAAGGGTGGAACTCCTACAATAGGAGGACTTATATTTTTAATTTCCTTACTTGGATCTACGATTGTTATTTTTAATTTTAATTTAGATTCTATGGTTATATTAATATCAACTTTTATATTTGGATTAGTAGGTTTTATTGATGATTATATTAAAGTTGTAAAAAAAAGAAATTTGGGACTTACGGCGCTTCAAAAACTTTTACTTCAAATTTTTGGAGCCGCAATACTTCTTATTTTTCAATATAACTCAAAAGATTTATCAACGGATGTATATTTACCTATAGTAAAAAAAATGGTTAATTTTGGAATATTTTACATTCCTTTTATAATTTTTGTAATTGTAGGGACGGTAAATTCCGTAAACTTAACTGACGGTTTAGATGGACTTGCAAGTGGAGTTACAATTATATGCCTTGCATTTTTTTCCATATGTGCTTATAAATTTCAAAGACCTGGAATATTAATTTTATGTCTTTCAATGATTGGAGCCTTAATAGGGTATTTAAAATTCAACAAATATCCTGCAAAAGTTTTTATGGGGGATACAGGCTCTCTTGCCCTTGGAGGCATTGTAAGTGCAGTTGCCGTTATGCTTAATTTACCTCTTATACTTCCAATTGCAGGAGGAATTTATTTTATAGAAACCCTATCTGTTATATTACAAGTTTTATCCTTTAAGTTAAGAGGAAAAAGAATATTTTTAATGAGTCCCTTGCATCATCATTTTGAACAACTTGGTTGGAAAGAAACAAAAGTTGTTAAATTATTTTGTTTAATAGAACTTATTTTATGTATAATAGCGTATTTTATGATTTTTTAAGGATATATTATGGAAAATATTTTATTAATAGGAACAGGAATAACTGGTAAATCTGTATATGATTACTATAAAGATAAAGATGTAAACTTATATATTTATGATGACAAAGATTTTTCAGGATTTGAAAAAGCAAAAAAATTTGATGGTAATTTTAAAAACATAGATTTTCTCGTTAAAAGTCCTGGTATAAAACCTAATCACAAATTAATAGAAGAAGCAGAAAAATTGGGAATAAAAGTTTATTCTGATTTGGAACTTGCTTTTTCTGTACTTAACACAAAAAATACAGTTGCAGTTACAGGAACAAATGGAAAAACTACAGTTACAATGCTTATCGGTAAGCTTTTGGAAAATATGGGAAAGACTTATGTCGTTGGAAATATAGGAAAGGGCATTTTTGATTGTTTAGATGCAATTTCAGAAAAAGACTATTTAGTAGTTGAGTGTAGTTCTTTTCAGTTAGCTTTTACAAATAAATTTCACCCTCATGTTGGCGTAATTACAAACATTACAAGTGATCATTTAGATTGGCATGGTAGCCTTTATAATTATCAAGAGGCGAAAAAAAGTATTTATAAAAATATGACAAATGAGGACTACCTTATAATTAATTTTGATGATCCATTTTTAAAAACAATGGAAGGCCCAAAAACAAATCTTTTAGCCTATGCTATGGAATATCCACATTTAAATGGAGCCTTTATAAAAGATAATGCTTTTTATACTCTAATTGAAGGCAAACTTGAAAAGATTATGGATACTGATAAAGTTTTACTAAAAGGCGATCACAATAAGGGAAATATCCTTGGGGCAATTCTTGCAGCTAAAGTTTATGGAGTAAAAAATGAAATTATTGAGAAAACTTTAAGAGAATTTAAAGGAGCTCCTCATAGAATTGAATTTGTAAGAGAAATAAATGGAGTGGAATATTATAATGACTCAAAGGGTACCAACCCTGATTCTACAGATGTAGCTTTAAAGGCTTTTAAAAATATAATTTTAATTGCCGGAGGTTATGACAAAAAATCAGATTTTTATGAAATGCTAAAAAATAATAAAGATTCCATTAAAAAAATGATTTTATTAGGAGCGACAAAGGATAAATTAAAAGCTGAAGGGGAAAAATTAAATATTCCCTACCATGTTGTTGCTAATTTAGAGGAAGCTGTAAATTTTGCTTATAAAAATGCAAAAAAAGATGATGTTGTGCTATTGTCTCCTGCTTGTGCTTCATGGGATATGTTTAAAAGCTATGAAGAAAGAGGGGACAAATTTAAAGAACTAGTTAGGAATTTAGGATGATAAAAAAAACACTTAAAAATGTTGATATGACCTTATTTTTTGTTATTTGCCTAATGCTTTTAATAAGTATTATTTGTATAACAAGTGCCTCATATCCTCAAGCGGTAAAATATCATAAAAATGATGCTTTTTTTTATACAAAAAGACATATTGTAAGTATGGTTATAGGACTTATTATAATGTTTTCTGCTATTAATTTACCAAGAGCGTTTATTAAGAAGTGGGCATTTGCAATATTTGCTGTATCAATATTTTTAGGACTTTTATTATTTACTCCCATAGGAGTTAATGAACATGGGCAAGTAAGATCTATTTTAATTCCTATTATAAATAGAAAAATTCAACCATCAGATTTAATAAAAATTTCATCTATAATATTTTTTGCTAAATATCTTGAAAAAAATAGAAGAAATCTTGAAAAAAATGAAATTTTTATTACTATTTTGGCGATTTTTGCCTTTTCAGCAGGGATTATATTTTTTAAAGACTTATCAACAGCAATAGTAATAGGACTTTCACTATTTATTATGTATATAATTGCAGGCATAAGACCTCATCAACTTATAATTATTTTAGCAATAGGTATTGTGGCAGTCTTTATATTTATAAAAATTTTCAGCTATCGTATTGATAGGCTTGTAGGTTTTACCGGTAGTGAAATGAACAAATTTACCTACCACCAATTTCAAAGCTTATATGCCATTGCTATGGGAGGCTTTGCGGGAGTTGGCTTATTTCATTCCAGACAAAGATACAATGTTTTTGCAGCCCATTCAGATTTTATTTTTTCTATTATCTGTGAGGAATTTGGCCTTTTAGGAGCAATGATAATTTTAGTTTTATTTGTGATATTTATCATTAGAGGTTATACTATAGCTAATAAAGCGTCAAATTATTTTGATAAATTTATGGCTACTGGAATCACAAGTTATATAGGTTTACAAGCTATATTTAATATTGGAGTAACTTGTAAATTATTTCCTGTAACAGGAATTACTTTACCATTTATTTCTTATGGTGGAACTTCAATTATTGTTACATTATTTGCTGCAGGATTAGTTCTTGGAATATCAAAAAGAGGAAACAGATGAAATATATATTATCAGGCGGAGGAACAGGAGGTCATATTTATCCTGCCCTTGCCATAGCAAATGAAATAAAGAATAGAGATAAAGATGCTGATATACTTTATGTAGGTACGGAAAAAGGCCTTGAAGCTGAAATAGTACCTAAGGCAGGTTTTAATTTTAAAGCTATTGATGTTAAAGGGCTTCCCAGAAAAAAGATAAATCTTGAAACAGTAAAAACTCTTTTTGCCCTATATAAAGGCTTAAGGCAATGTGAAAAAATAATATCAGAATTTAAACCGGACATAGTCATAGGTACAGGAGGTTATGTTTGTGCTCCAATTGTTTTAAAAGCACAACAAAAACACATACCAACAGTTATTCAGGAACAAAATGCCTATCCGGGAAAAACAAATAAATATCTCGCAAAAAAAGCTTCCCTAATTGCTTTAAACTTTAAAGAAGCAAAAAAATATTTTAATGAAAATAATCTTATTTTTACAGGCAATCCTATTAGAAGCAATTTTGAACATATCTCTAAGGAGGAAGCCTTAAAAAAACTATCCTATGAAGGGAATATAAAGACAGTCTTATCCTTTGGAGGATCAGGAGGCCAGGAGTCTACAAATGAGGCTGTAATTGAAATTATAAAAAGCAAAAAGAATATAGATTTCAGATTTATTCATATAACGGGAAAAGCCCACTATGATAGCTTTATGAACGCTATAAAAGATATTGAGTTACCCAAAAATGTGATTATAAAAGATTATTCTTTTGAAATACCAGATTTACTTATGATAAGTGATCTTGTGGTAGCAAGTTCTAGTGCTATGACTCTTGCTGAGATTTCAGCTGTGGGTCTTCCCAGCATTTTAATACCAAAAGCATATACTGCTGGAAATCACCAAGTTTTTAATGCAAAAAGCTATGCTGAAAAAGGGGCAAGCCAAATTATTTATGAGGATAATTTAAATGGAGAATTGTTATTTGAAAAGATTACATCTCTTTTAAAAGATGATGATAAATTAAAGGAAATGGGTAAAAATGCCAAAAGCTTAGGTAATATAAGTGCTGTAAAGGAATTAGTTGATAATATTTTAAAAGTAGTTGATTAGATGCAACAAAGAAGAAAGCAAAAAGTAAAAAAGCGAAAAGCTAAGAGAAAATTAAAAAAATTAATATTTTTATTTGTATTTATAGTACTGTGTTTTTTTATTGTTTCAAAAGTTGGTCTTTTTAGAATAAAATCCATAGATATAAAAGGTAATAGTCAAATTAAGACCCAAGAAATAATTAAAGCCACAGGACTTAACCAAGGACAAAATTATAATTTTACTGAAAAAAACAAAATTATTTTAAATTTAAAAAGACTTCCCTTTGTAAAAGATGCCAATATTAAATTTTCTTTAAAGGGAAATCTTAAAATTTTTATTGTAGAAAGACGCCCAATAGGGGAGATAAAGGGCTCAACTAACTATATTGTTGATGATGAACTTAGAATTTTAAAAACTTCAGATAATTTTAATGACAAACTAATTGATATAGAAGGTATAGATACAAACAAGTATGAAATAGGTGCTTTTGTATTTAGAAATGATGAAAATTTAAGGGATGTATCTTTAAAAATTTTAAATAGTAAATATAAAGATGAAATCAAGAAAATAACCTATGAAAAAGAAACTTTAAATTTTACTTTAAAAAATGATGTTGAAGTTATCTTTGGCGGAGATGAAAAATATGACTATAAGATGAAACTTCTTGATAAGGTTTTTAAAGACGTAGAAGAAACAGGCAAAAATATTGTTTCCGTTGACCTTGTTTCTGGAGATGATGTAATAGTTGTATTACAAGATGATACAAATTATGAAAATAATTGAGATAATTATATAGAAAATGACTAAATATAGCATTTTTATTGACTAATTAGAAATTTACTAATAAAATAAGGATAGATTATTATACTTAAAATAAAGAGGAGGAAGTTTATGTTAGATTTTGATATGGATCACGATGATTTCGCCAAAATTAAAATTGTGGGCGTAGGCGGCGGCGGAAATAATGCAGTTAACAGAATGATAAGTGCCGGCGTTAAGGGAGTTGAATATTTTGCATTAAATACAGATAGGCAAGCTCTTAAAAATACATTAGCTGAAAATAAAATTCAAATAGGTGAAAAAGTTACAAGAGGTCTTGGAGCGGGAGCTAATCCTGATGTTGGTGAGCAAGCAGCGGAAGAATCTAAAGACGAAATTAGAGATGCTCTTGAAGGAGCAGATATGGTATTTATTACTGCAGGAATGGGCGGCGGAAC
>CAMQDG010000011.1 GCA_946999425.1 uncultured Peptoniphilus sp. | reverse complement strand
GAAAATTTTTAAAAACAAAAATGCTTCACGTAGAGCATAAAAAAATAATTTATAAAAAAATTTAAAATAAATTTTAAATCAAATGCATGGTTTGTTTTCCCACACCATACACGCGGACCGGTAAACCGGTCCCTACAGCCCACAAAAACCCTCGTTGGAAATGTAGGGTAAATTTGTGCGAACAGGTTCAAAAGATTAGATCCTTGCAACAGAATGTAGGGACCAATTTATTGGTCCGGTCGCCGTCAGGCGAAAATTTGGAAACAAAATAAAAAACGAAAAAGAATAAATACAGATTAAACCACCACAGAAACAATAGGAAAGAAAAGCGTAAGCTTTTCCACCTTAAAAAAGCGTTTCGAGGGGTAAGGAGGGGGAGCCGCGAGGGGGACGATAGGGACAATCGCAAGTCCATTAGTCCCCCTCGCGTTATTTATGTAAGATAAGAAAATGATAAAGAATAAATGCAGAAAAAATGTATGTTGAAAAAATTAAAAAACAAAATAAAAATAAAAATTTAAAATAAATTTTAAATCAAATATTTAATTTGTTATCTCACATTATACACACGGACCAATAAATTGGTCCCTACAGGATTTTTAAAGATTATGTTAAGAAAGAGGTTTGTTTAAATGAAAGGATTTCTTAAATAATTTAAAATTAATCTTAATTCAAAATTAGAATGTAATTTTAAAAATGCTCTATGTAAAGCGTAAAAAAATATTTTATAAAAAATTTTGATTTTTATCTCACCCAATACACACGGACCAATTTATTGGTCCATAGAGGATTTTCAAAGGTTGTGGCAAAAAGTGATGTTTATTCAAAATAAAATAAGCTTTGTAAAAATTAAAGATATGTAATAAATAAAAAAAAAGAGACTTATTTTATAAGTCTCAAAAAATTTAATTTATAAATTTTATTATTTCCAATATTTAAATTAACTGTATATAATTTATTACTGGACATTCATAAGGGTGGTTTAATTTTATTATTTTGTCCACTTCTTCTTTTTTTTCTTTTTTTATTCGAAATTCCAGTTTAATTTCTTCCTGGTCTGTGACTTGTCCGATTTTTCCTACTGCTGGGTTTGCTCCTTCAAGGGGTCTGAAATGTCCTCTTACGGGGATTTCGCAGTAAACATAATCGTAGTTTCCGTCCAAGAGAAGTCCTTTTTCGTTTAATTTATTTACAAGGATTGCCACGTTTTCTTGGGGAATAAATACTTCGACTTTTAAATAAATCATTTTTCTGAATCCTCCATTACTTTGTTTGAAATCCAACCTTCAAAACTTTCGCCGGTTTTTTCATTTTTTGTTTCTACCAGGCACCAGATCCTTTTGTTACCTTCTATTTTTGTATCATTAATGTAAAGGTCTGTTCCTTTTGATAAGCTTGTAATTATTTCAGAGTTTATGCTGGGGCCCTTTCTTAAGTTGGCGTTGTCCCAAAAAACTTTTTGATAGCTGTTTAATAAAGCTTGTCCCTGGCTTACAAGGTCTGCCCTGGTTTTGTCTTTTTCTTCTGATTCTGTTTTTTCGTCAATTTTTCCTGAATCTTCAGTTTTTTGTCCTTTTAATTCTTCTAAAAGTGCTGTTGCTTTGGCTGATTCTGGTATCACTTGTAAGAATGAGTTAAGAGTATTTTTTGCTTTTTCCGGATCATTTTCTTGTACTTCTCTTTTTGCCCGATCTAAAAATATTTTTTCAAGACCTAAAATTTTATCTTGGGCTCCTTTATAATTTTTTCCGTCTTCTTTTATTACTTGTCTGAAACTTTTTGCTGCGTTTAAATAGTCTCCGGAAATAATAAATTTATCTCCTTCTTGGTTTGCGTGGTCACTTTTTATAAGGGCTCTTGCCTGGTCTATTTTTTCTTTTGAAAGATCTTTATTTCTTATGGACATAAATTCTTTAAGGGCCTTATCGTAGGATCCCTCTTCTATGGAATTTATGCCGCTTGTTAAAAGTTTTTTGTCATTAAATCTAAAGGATAGTTTTAAGCCTGCAAAAGATAGAGATAAAATTAATATTACTATTCCTAAAAATTTTATAAGTTTTGAAAAAAATAGGGTTAGACTTTTTTCTCGCCTATAATTTTGGACAGGTTCATTTATCCTTTTTTCTTCAATTTCTTCAGGGCTTGGAACAATTTTTGAAAGGGTTGTTTGGGTAAAGTTTAGGGCAAGTTTTTCCTTATCTTCGTTTTCATCAAGGGTTAGAAGATTGAGCATTTTTAAGTTTATAAGTGGTTCTGTTAAATTGTTAAGGACAAAGTTTTTGTTTCTTTTGCAATTTTTACATTCTTCTTCGTCTTTTCCATTAAGAGCACCGCAAACACATCTCCAGCCATAAATTGTATTTTCTCCATAGGTGTTTATTTCGGGGCCAAGGGTGCTTTTAATTTTTTCCATTTTTTGGCTTGTTATAACGGGAAGAATAAATTCATATTCATAGGTCTGGTCGTACTTATATATTTTTGAATTTTTAAGTTGAACTTTTTCTATTCTGATTTCTACGGCTCTTGCTTCTGTGAAACGGGAGTCAAGAGTAAAAGTTTTTATGTAATATATTTTATGGGGTAAAGCTTCAAATCCGCTAGCTGAAAAAGACCATTCAAGTCCGTTAAAAAGAGGATTGTCAAACTGGTCTTTAAATTTTACGGCGAAGTTTATTCCCGTTCCGATTTCTTCGGACATATTTAATATATCAACAGCAAGAGAAAGTTTTTCTCCAAGGACAAGGTCTGCTCTTACTATTTGAAAATTTTCTTCAGGATTTTGCTTAACCACTGTGGGAAGTGTTTGAAATATTTCCATAGAATCACTCCTTTTGTTATTATAGTATAGATAGGGTATATTTTCAATTTACGGATACTAGCTCTGTGGATTAGGGATACAATTAAAGGGAGGTTTTTTAAATGAAGGTTCTTTTTTTAAGAGATAAGTTTTCTTATTTTAAAGAAGAGATTGAAAAAATGGGTCATGAGGTTTATTTTTCAAAGTTGGAAGATTCTTTAAAGGTCAACCTTCCTCTTGATGCTCAGGTTCTTTGCTTAGGTCTTGAATATAAAAGTATGCACAAGGATTTTTTAGATAATTTTAAAGATTTAAAGTATATATTTTTAGATTCAGTAGGGATTGATTATGTGGATCTTTCTTATATAGAGAAAAATAATATTATTTTATGTAACAACCATGGGGCATATTCTGAGCCTATTGGGGAGTGGATTGTCTATAATATTTTACAAATTCAAAAAGAAAATAGGAACATACTCGAAAATCAAAGGAAAAAAATTTGGAAAAGACCTGATGATCATGTGGGAACTTTATATAATAAAAAAGTTTTAATTTTAGGCACAGGTTCCATTGCTCATGAAGCTGCAAAAAGGCTTAAAGCTTTTGATATGGAAATTTCAGGCTACAACACAAGGGGACAAGGTGCTGAATATTTTGATTTTGTTTATTCTAAAGAAAATCTATATAAAAATTTATCCAAATTTGATTTTATTGTGTCAACTTTACCGGGAACGCCTAAGACTAATAAGATGATTGATGATGGTTTTATTTCAAAGTTAAAAGAGGGAGTTAGTATAATTAATATTTCCAGGGGTTCAATTATTGATGAGGAGGCTCTTTATAGAAGTTTAAAATCAAAAAAATTAAAGGCTGCTGCCATTGATGTTGCAAATATAGAACCTCTTGATAAAAATAGTCCTCTGTGGGATCTTGAAAATATTTATATAAGCCCTCACATGAGCGATGATGCTGAAGATTATAATGATAGGAGAATGAGAGGGATTTTATATAATTTAAAAGCTCTTTCTGAAAATAGAGATTTAATAAATATTGTAAATTTTAAAAAGGGATATTAATTAAAAAGGGTCTGACTAAAAATGCTTTATATTTTAGTCAGACCCTTTTTAAGTAAGAAGGAAGCCTGCAAATTATTTGCAGGCCTTTGGAAAATATTTATCAAAAATTTGTTAATTTCTTTTTTATCTTTGAACTCTTCCTGAGCCGTCTCCACCTACAAGATTTTCAACTTCAGCTCTTGTAACCATATTAAAGTCGCCTCTTATTGTGTGTTTTAATGCAGATGCAGCAACTCCAAATTCAAGAGCATCTTTTGTAGATTTACCGTCAAGAAGTCCACATATAACTCCAGATGCAAAAGAATCTCCTCCACCAACTCTGTCTACGATTCTTACATCATATTTCTTAGAGTGGTAAAATTCTTTTCCGTCATAGATACAAGCACTCCAACCGTTATCTGATGCTGAATAAGACTCTCTTAAACTTGAAACTACATATTTAAAGCCGAATTCTTCCATCATTTCTTTAAAAATTACTTCGTAGCCTTTTATATCAAGTTTGCCCTTTGTTACATCAAGTCCCTTTGGAGTAAATCCAAGACAAAGAGAAGCATCTTCTTCATTTCCTATACAAACATCAACGTATTGCATAAGGTCTCTCATAACTTCTTGTGCTTCTTCAGGAGTCCAAAGTTTTGCTCTGTAATTTAAATCTACAGAAACTGTAACTCCATGTTTTTTTGCAGCTTTTACAGCAGCTTTTGTAATTTCAGCACCTTTTTTGCTTATTGCAGGAGTGATTCCTGAGAAGTGAAACCATTTTGCATCTTTAAAAATTTCATCAAAATCAAAATCACTTACATCAGCTTCTGCTATTGCAGAGTTTGCTCTATCATAGATTACCTTTGAAGGTCTCATGGAAGCACCTGTTTCGGAAAAATAAATTCCAACCCTGTCTCCGCCTCTTGCAATGTAATCTGTATGAACACCATATCTTCTTAAAGCATTTACAGCAGCTTGTCCAATTTCATGCTTTGGAAGTTTTGTAACATAATAAGCATCAAAACCGTAATTTGAAAGACTTACTGCAACATTAGCTTCTCCACCGCCATAGATAACATCAAAACTATCAGCTTGAACAAATCTGTCAAAGCCCGGTGTGCAAAGTCTAAGCATTATTTCACCTAAAGTAACAACTTTTTTAGCCATTAATTTTAGCCTCCTTAATGTTATTTAAAAACTTTCTTGCTTTTTCTACAATTTCTTCTTTACTACCCTTAACAAGTTTAGAACCTACACCTACAGCATAAGCACCTTTTTTAATCCATTCTCCTACATTGTCAATGTCAACTCCACCTGTGGGCATAAGGTTAACATGAGGTAGGGGACCATGAATTGCTCCGAAATATGAAGGACCGAAAGCAGAACCAGGGAAGACTTTAATAATGTCTACACCATATTTTAAAGCTTCAGTCATTTCAGTTGGAGTCATGCAACCAGGCATATAAGGAACTCCGTAAAGATTACACATTTTTGCAACTTCTTTATCAAAGGAAGGAGATACTATAAAGTTTGCTCCGTTCATTATTGCAAGTCTTGCAGTAACAGGATCAAGAACAGTACCTGCACCTAAAAGTGCATCCTTAACTTCTTCATTTAATTCCTTAAGTACATCAATTGCACCGGGAACTGTAAAAGTAACTTCAAGAATATCAACTCCGCCTTCAACACAGGCTTTTGCATAATTTAAAGCTTCTTCTTTATTTTTTCCACGAATTACAGCTACTATTCCGAGCTCGTGGACTCTTTTTAAAACTTCTGATTTATTCATTTTTCCTCCAAAAAGTTTCATAATATAAAACTAACTTCCGTAATTTAAAACCAAATAGAGTATATATGAAATCGATTTTTTAGTCAAGGGTAAAATTTTAAAATATAGGAATTTAATTTTTTTTATGATAAGATTAATTTTACTAAGTTAAGAGGTGTAATTATGGAAGATAGAATACAATCTATTGTAAGAGTATTTGATATTCTCGAAAGTTTTGAAAAATTTCCTGCAGGAGCAGGTCTTACGGAACTAAGCAAGGAAGTTAAGCTTCACAAGTCAACGGTTCACAGATTTTTAAATACCCTTATTTCCCTTGGATATGTAAAACAAGATGAAGATTCAAAATATTCTCTGACCTATAAACTTTATTCTCTTGCAAATACAAAACTTGCGGGGATGGATTTTATTGGAATAAGCCATGAATTTATAAAAAACTTATCTCAAGACATAAATGAAGTAGTCCATCTGGTTACTCGTGATGGAATTTGTGTAGTATATGTTGATAAAATTGACGCCCAAAATGCCATTACATTAAATTCCAGAATAGGAAGAAGGGCTCCCTTAGTAAAAACATCAGTGGGAAAGGCAATTTTATCTTTTATTAAAAATGAAGAAATAAAAGAGATCGTTAAAAAAACCATTGAAGAGGGCCTTATAGAAAAATCAGATATAAATTTGGAAGAATTTTTAAAAGAAATAGAAGAAGTGAGAAAAAGTAAAATAGCCATAGATGATGAAGAAAATGAAAAGGGGATTTATTGCTTGGGAACGGCAATAATAAACGGACAGAATAAAATTGAAGGGGCTATTTCCATAACGGGACCTAAATTTAGAATTATTGATAAGGACGTTGAACTTTTAAAGAAAAAATTGCTTATTTGTTCTCAAAAAATATCAAAAAATTTAGGTTATTTAAAATAAAAACAAAAATAAATTGAAATTCCCTTGTTTTTAAAAATTACTTTGTGTATAATGGTTTAAAGTTTTAGCGATGAAGAGAAGAGTATTTGGAAAAAAGGTCTTTTAGAGAGTGCTGTAAGGTGAAAGAGCACAGATACTTTTTCAAAGAATAAGGACTCGGAGCTTCTTGAAGTAATATTTCAAGACGTAGTTGGCGTTAACAAATAAGTTTAAACTTAAAGAGGTACATTTTGCGAGAAATGTATAAAATTGGGTGGTACACGATGCTTTCGTCCCTTAGGGCGGAAGCTTTTTTTATTTTGATTTAAAAATTAGGAGGAAAAAAATGAAAAGATTAATAAGTATTTTGCTTGTATCAATGATGATTTTAACATCATGTGGAAGTAAAAATTCTCAACAAACGCAAGAAAAAAAGGATTCAGAAACATTTACCGTAGGAATGGAAGCTATGTATGCTCCCTACAACTGGACACAAACAGACGACAAAAATGGAGCAGTTCCCATAGCAGACACAAAAGAATTTGCAAACGGCTATGACGTACAAATTGCAAAGAAAATAGCAGATTCTCTTGGTAAAAAACTTGTAATTCAAAAAATGGAATGGTCAGGACTTATACCAGCTCTTCAAGCAGGCTATATAGATGCAATAATAGGAGGCATGAGCCCAACAGATAAAAGAAGAGAAGAAATAGATTTTTCAGACTTATACTGGAAGAGCGATTTAATAGTTGTAGTAAAAAAAGATTCAAAGTATAAAGATGCAAAATCAATAAAAGATTTTGCAGGAGCAAAACTTACAGGCCAACTTAACACCTTCCACTACGATGTATTAGATCAAATGCCAGGCATAGATAAACAAGACCCCATAGGCGATTTTTCTCAAGAAAGAGTAGCCCTTAAAAGTGGTATAATTGATGGATATGTTGCAGAACTTCCAGAAGGACTTTCCATAACAAAAGCAGTAGATGATTTTACCTATGTAAGTTTTGAAGAAGGAAAGGGATTTGACGTATCAGATTCAGACATAGGAATTGCAGTTGGACTTAAAAAAGGTAATACAGAATTAAAAGATAAGATAAATGAATTTTTAAAGACATTAAGCCAAGAAGATAGACAAAAATTAATGGAAGAAGCACTTTCAGCGCAACCAATATCGGAGGCAAATTAATAAATGCTAAATAAAATTTCAAACGTTTGGGCAACCAGCAGTCCCATGTTTATTAACGGAACAATAGTTACCCTTAAAATTTCTATATTCGGCACAATAGTAGGATTAATAATAGGACTTTTAGTAGGAACAATAAGGACAATCCCAAAACAAAAAGGCTCAAAGGGAATTTTTCAAAAAATTATAAATGCTATTCTCTCCCTATACATTTTAGTTTTCAGAGGAACACCAATGATGGTTCAATCCATGCTTATATTTTATGGAATGCCCATATTATTTAATATAACCCTTGATAAAATGCTTGCAGCTTATTTTATAGTAAGCATAAATACAGGAGCCTATATGTCTGAGGTAGTTCGTGGAGGAATAATAGGAGTGGACAAGGGACAATTTGAAGCGGCAACAAGTTCCGGTATGAGTCACCTTCAAACAATGTTTTATATAGTAATACCGCAGACAATGAGGAATATTTTGCCAGCAACAGGAAACGAATTTGTAATAAACATAAAAGATACCTCAGTACTAAACGTAATAGCCATAAATGAACTTTTCTTTGCATCAAAATCCATAGGAGGAGCAAGTGGAGATTATTTTTCACCCATGCTTATAACAAGTATCATTTATCTATTATTGACAACAATAATAACAAACCTTTTAAGATGGATTGAAAGAAAAATGGAAGGACCGGAAACTTACGAACTTTCCATGGGAAATCAAATGCAGGTGTAAAATGGAAATTTTAGAAATAAAACACTTAGAAAAAAACTTTGGTAAAAATAAAGTATTAAAAGATATAAACTTTAAAGTAGAAAAAGGACAAGTAGTATCCATAATAGGTTCATCAGGATCAGGAAAAAGTACCCTTTTAAGATGTATAAATGGACTTGAAGAAAAAACATCAGGAGATGTAATATTTGAAGGCAAAAACATATTTGAAGGCAGGGTAGATTTAAGAAAAGTTCGTACAAAAATGGCAATGGTATTTCAATCCTTTAATCTTTATGAAAACCTAACAGTCCTTGAAAATTGCACAATAGGTCCCATAAAAGTACTAAAGATGAAAAGAGAAGAAGCAGAAGAACTTGCCAAAAAAAACTTAGAAGACGTGGGAATGATAAAATATCAAAATGCAAGACCAAGACAACTGTCAGGAGGACAAAAACAAAGAGTTGCCATAGCAAGATCTTTAACAATGACACCTGATGTGATGCTTTTTGACGAACCAACATCAGCTCTTGATCCAGAAATGGTAGGAGAAGTTTTGGACATTATGAAAAAACTTGCAGAAAAAGGAATGACCATGATAGTAGTAACCCACGAAATGGAATTTGCCAGGGACGTATCAACAAAGGTATTATTTATGGATAAGGGAGTAATCCTTGAAGAAGACAGTCCAGAAAATATATTTAACAATCCAAAAAATCAAAGAACAAAAGAATTTTTGTCAAGAATATTAGAAAAATAAGAAAAATCACCTTAAAAATAAGGTGATTTTTTATTTTATAAAACAAGGATTCTTAACATGAAGTATTTTAAAAATTTTAAAAATTGATAAATTTTTTCTATTTCTTGAAAAGGAATTCTCTTAATAATATAATTGACTAAAGATAAAGAAAGTGAGAGAAAAAATGAATTTTCAAGAAAAAGAAAACTTAACCCTCCTCTGCGATTTTTATGAATTTGCAATGGCGAATGGTTATTTTAAAGTTGGACTTAAGGAAAAAAATGTTATTTTCGATATGTTTTTCCGCTCGGTGCCTGATAATGCAAGCTATGCAATTATAGCGGGGCTTGAACAAGTTATAGATTATATGGAAAATCTCCACTTTGATGATTCGGACATTGATTTTTTAAGGACCAAGGGAATTTTTGATGAGGAATTTTTAAAATATTTAAAGAATTTTGAGTTTAAATGTGATGTTTGGGCAATTCCCGAAGGAACAATTGCCTTTCCTCAAGAACCCCTTGTAATAGTAAGAGGACCTGTTATACAAGCCCAAATGCTGGAAACTATGGTACTTTTAACAATAAATCATCAATCTATGGTTGCAACAAAGGCAAATAGGATTGTAAATGCTGCTGAAGGTCGTCCTGTGGTTGAATTTGGCTCAAGAAGGGCTCAAGGATATTCTGGGGCAAATTTGGGAGCAAGGGCATCTTATATAGGAGGCTGTCTTGGAACGGCAGATACTCTTGCGGAAAAGATTTACGGGGTTCCCGCTCTTGGTACTATGGCTCATTCTTGGGTTCAACTTTTTGATTCTGAGCTTGAGGCTTTTAGACAATATGCAAGAGTTTATCCAGACAATTGTCTGCTTCTTGTAGATACTTTTGATGTTTTAAAAGAGGGAGTTCCCAATGCAATTAAAGTTTTTGATGAAGAGGTGGTTCCCAGAGGATTTAGGCCTAAGGGAATAAGAATAGATTCAGGAGATATTGCCTATCTTTCTAAGGAAGCAAGAAAAATGCTGGACAAGGCTGGATATAAAGATGCAAAGATAATGGCATCAAATTCTCTTGATGAGTGGACAATTCAAAATATTTTAATGCAAGGGGCTAAACTTGACAGTTTTGGAGTTGGAGAAAGGCTTATAACTTCAAAATCCTCTCCTGTCTTTGGTGGAGTTTATAAACTTGTGGGAATTGAGGAAGCTGATGGAAACATTCGTCCTTCTATTAAAATTTCAGAGAATGTAAGTAAAATTACAACTCCAGGTTTTAAAAATCTATATAGAATTTATGACAAGAAGACAGGAAAAGCTGAGGCAGATCTTATAACCTTACATGATGAAATAATAGATGGAAGTAAGCCTATTGAACTTTTCCATCCTATTTACACTTGGAAGAGAAAGATTTTTAAAGATTATTATATAAAACCTCTTCTTGTGCAGATTTATAGGGAAGGAAAATTAATTTATAAAAAGCCAACTTTGGAGGAAATAAGGGAGAGAGCTAAAAATGAACTGAATTCTCTTTGGGATGAAGTTAAAAGGCTTGAAAATCCTCATGAATATATAGTGGATTTATCTAAAAATCTGTGGGAAGTAAAGGATACACTTTTAAAAGAACATAGAGAAAAATAAAATAAATTTAAGAAAAATCCATAAATGTTAGCTTAATTTAAGCCCTATAATATGAATATATTATAGGGTTTTTTATTTAAAATAAAAAATCAAAATTATTTAATTTTAATTTTATGTTAATATTAAGTAGAATTACAAAAAAGGAGAAAAAATGATATATTTATTTGATTTAGACGGAACTCTAATAGATTCTCAAGAGGGAATTGTAGAGGGACTTAAAATAACTTTTGAAAAAATGGGAATAAAAAAAGAAAAATACGGAGATCTTTTACAATATGTGGGACCCACCTTCCATGAAAGTTTTGGAAAACTTGGCATGAATGAAAAAGAGATGGACGAAGCTACAGAGATATTCAGAGAATTTTATCTGAAAAAAGCCATTAATGAATGCAATTTATTTGAAGGAATAGAAGATTTAATAATAGAAACTTCAAAAAAACATAAAATTGCAGTGGCAACATCAAAACCGGAAGCTCACGCAAAAATAATACTTAAAAGATTAAAAATAGATGGATATTTTACAATTATAAAAGGCTCAACCAGTGAAAATAATACAAAGGCTATAGTAATAAAAGAGGCTCTTGAAATTTTAAACACAAAAGAAGCAATTATGATAGGGGATAGATTTTCAGATATAGTTGGGGCAAAGAAAAACGGACTTAAAACCATAGGGGTTCTCTATGGATATGGAAGCAAGGAAGAATTAGAAAAATTCGGGGCTGATGAAATTGTTGAAAGTGTAAAGGATTTAAAGGAGCGTTTGTTAAAATAATGGTTGAAGAAATAATAAGAAGCCTATTAGCCTCTATAGGAGGCATTCAGGCATATCTTGCCACTTATTCTCTAATAAAATATCAAATGAAAAGGCCTTGGGAAGTAATAATACTTCCAATAATAGGTTTCATACAATATATACTTTTAAAATACTTAATGGATTTTGTAAAAAAAGATAGAAATAAATTAATAATTGTGGGATTAATCGGTCTTTTAATAGAAATAATTTTACTTGCCCTAAATTTTTATTTTATATATACAAAAGCGCCCCAAGTAAAAGACCTAGTATATAACCTTGTTGGAAGCCTTGTAGCATTATTTTTAATTGTTATAATAGTTAGGAGAAAAAAATGAACTACGAATCTATGGACATATTATTTGAACTTTTGGGAACCATATCCTTCGCCTTTGCAGGTTCTATGGTGGGCATAAGAAAAAGTATGGATCTTCTTGGAGTAATTGTCCTTGGCCTTGTGACGGCCTTAGGTGGGGGTTGTATAAGAGATTTGGTTCTTGGTAATATTCCTCCACAAATGTTTAGAGATTCAAAGTTTGCCATATATTCTTTAATATCAAGTCTAATATTATTTGCAATTTTTTATGTAAAATTTGATTTTATAAATTCTCGCACAATGAAAAAAATAGAAAAAATAATGCTTTTATTTGATGCCATAGGTCTTGGAGCATTTACTGTAACAGGAATAAATACCGCCATAATAATGGGATATGACAGTAAATTTTTATTGATATTTGTGGGCATGGTAACAGGAGTAGGAGGAGGAGCAATAAGAGATGTAATGGCAGGAAGTATTCCCATTATATTTAGGGAAGAAATATACGCAGTCGCATCTTTCTTAGGAGCCTTAGCATATATAATGTTTTTTAAAACAGCTATAAATAAAAATCTTTTAATGATAATAACATTTTCTATTGTAGTAATAATAAGGCTCATATCCTTAAAATATAACTTTCACCTTCCAAAAATTAAAAAAATATAAAAGAATTTTAAAAGTATACTATAATGGTTTAAATTTTCTTGATTTGGATATAAACTATATGTAAATTGATTTTATAGGAGGTTAATATAATGAATGTAACATTTGGCGGAACAAAGATGACTCTTTGTGGAAAACAAGTTGAAGTTGGACAAAAAGCACCTGACTTTAAGGCGGTTAATAATGATTTAAGTGAATATAAATTAAGTGATGATTTAGGAAAGGTTGTAATTTTAAGTGTGGTTCCTTCCATTGATACAGGAGTTTGCTCAATTCAAACAAGAACTTTTAACGAAAAGGCTACTGAAATGAGTAAAGATGTAAAGGTTGTAACTGTTTCTATGGACCTTCCCTTTGCTCAAGGAAGATTTTGTGCAGCTGAAGGAATTGACAGGGCTATTATAGTTAGTGATTATAAGGACAGAGATTTTGCAAAAAAATATGGATTTATGATTGAAGAACTTGCACTTCTTGCAAGAGGTGTTATCATTGTTGATAAGGAAGGCACTGTAAAATATGTTGAAATAGTTCCAGAAGTTACTCATCAAGTAAACTTTGATAAGGCTATTGAAGAAGCTGAAAAATTACTTTAATTTTAATAGGGAGCCTGGCTCCCTTTTTTTATACATAAAATTTGGGAGGTTTATTTTGAAAACTTTAGTTGTTGTTGATTGTCAAAATGATTTTATAAGTGGAAGTCTTGCCTGTATAAAGGGTCAGGAAGCTGTAGATAATATTGTAGAATATATTGAGAAAAATAAGGTAAATCCTGTTTATACAATGGATTGGCACAGTAAAAATAATAAGAGCTTTAAGGTTAACGGGGGCATCTGGCCTATTCATTGTCTTGAAAATACTTATGGCTCAGAATTATCTCAAAAGTTTTTAAAACTTTCTGAGGACAAAAGACCAAATTCTCAAAACACATATAAGAAAGGGCTTAATGATGATATTGAAGAATACAGTGCCTTTAATGGAGAAAATGCTGAAGGACAAAAGTTACATGAAATTCAAACAGAGGAATTTATTGTCTGCGGTATTGCATCTGAGTATTGTGTAAGGGAAACTGTCCTTGAACTTTTAAAAACTGGTAAAAAAGTAAGTTTATTAAAGGATTGTCTTGCTTATGTAAATGAAGAGGATCATAGGAAAAATTTAGAAGATTTAAAGGAAAAAGTGGAGATTAAGTGAAGATAAAAATAATTTGTCCTGGACATTTAAAAGAAAAATATTTAAAAGAAGCTCAAAGGGAATATTTAAAAAGATTGTCTGCCTTTTGCAAGTTTGAGATTATTGAAGTTGATGATGAAAAAACTCCTGACAATCCCACTGATAGGGAAAGAGAATTGATTCTCCAAAAAGAAGGAGAGAGGATTTTATCAAAGATAAAAGATGGAGATTACTGCTTTAGTCTTGAAATTAAGGGCAAAGAAAGAACCAGCGAAGAGTTTGCGGAAAAATTAAATTCTTTAATGGTTCATGGCAAGTCCAGCCTTGTTTTTATTATTGGAGGAAGTTTAGGGCTTGGTGAAAATGTATTAAAAATAAAAAATGAGTCATTTTCTTTTTCGAAAATGACTCTACCTCATCAACTTATAAGGATCAATCTTTTAGAGCAAATTTACAGGGCCTTTAAAATTATTAATAATGAACCCTATCACAAATAATTATCTTTTTAAATTTGCAAAAAGCAAAATAACAAGGAAATGAACTCCTGCGAAAACACATAGAAGATAGTAGTCGTTAAGGTTCATTTTTGAAATTATATCTGTTATTTGCATTTTTAAGGCAAAGGGATTTAAAATGTCCCAGGAATTTAATCTTATAAATCTGCCTAAATATAGACCGAAGGATGCAAGACCGCTGAAAAAAATTAAAAGAATAAATTCCGCAAGAATATGGCCCCTGCATTTTAATATTGTAACTAAATTTACGAAGCTTTCGTAACCTAAAATAAGGGACAGCAAAATCATAATTACATCTATGCCAAGACGGAGCCAATTTAAGTAATTTAAAACATAAATTACTTGGCCTATATTTGTATAGTAGTCACTTCTTTTTATGTGAATAAAGTCAGTAAACATATAGATACAGTTGGGATAAAAGATTATTGCAACTAAGACAGCTAAGATTAAAAATATGCCTTTCGTTTTTTCTCTTTTTCCATAAGAAGTTAAAATAAAGGGAATAAAGGCTAGGCCTGTATTAAATATTAAGTAGAGTCTTCTTATATTAAAAAAATAAATTGCGGCAGAAGCCAAAAGATATATTAAAAAATAAATCAAAAATTTTGTAAAAGTATTTTTATTTTCCATAATTTAAGTTTACCATAATTTTATTAAATAAATTCATTAAAAAACGGCTAAATATTTTAGCCGTTTATATTTTATTCTTCAAGGCCACTATTATAAAGTTTAAAATAAAGACCCTTTTGATCTATTAAATCCTTATGGTTGCCTCTTTCAATTATATTTCCCCTTTCAAGAACCATAATCGCATCTGAATTTTGAACTGTTGAAAGTCTGTGAGCTATTACAAAAGTTGTTCTGCCTTTCATAACTTGGTCCATAGATTTTTGCACTAACATTTCTGTTCTCGAGTCTATGGAAGATGTTGCTTCATCAAGTATTAAAACGGGAGGACTTAATATTTCCGCTCTGGCTATGGATAAAAGTTGGGCTTGTCCTTGAGATATTTCACTGCCATTTCCTGAGATTACAGTTTCATATCCCTTAGGCAAAAGCTCTATAAAATAATGGGCTCTTGCTTTTTTTGCCCCTTCTATTATTTCTTCATCAGTGGCATCTAATTTACCGAAACGAAGATTTTCTTTTACTGTGCCTGTAAATAAATGGGTGTCCTGTAAAACCATGCCTAAAGATTTTCTTAAATCTTTTTTATTTATTTTTCTTATGTCTATTCCGTCAAAGCTAATGGAGCCAGACCATATATCATAAAATCTGTTAATAAGATTTGTAATTGTAGTTTTGCCAGCTCCCGTGGAACCTACAAAGGCAATTTTTTCTTCAGGCTTTGCAAAAAGAGAAATGTTTTTTAAAACAGCCTCCCCTTCCTTGTAGCCAAAAGTAACATTATTAAATCTTATATCGCCTCTTAAAAGGGTGTAGGGATTTGGTAAATCTTCAGGATTTTTCCAAGCCCAAAGCCCTGTATTTTCTTTGCACTCTATAATTTTATCCCCTTGGTATTTTATTCTTACTAGTTCTATTTTTCCCAAGTTTTCTTCTGACTTTTGATCTAAAAGATTAAAAACCCTATAGGCTCCAGCAAGAGCAAGTAAAACTTGATTGATCATAGATGAAATATTTCTCATAGGGCCCGATAAAGTTTTTGAAAGTTGCAAGAAAGTTGCAATAAGTCCTACACTTATATTAAATTTTCCACTAAGGGCCATAAGACCTCCTGCTATGGCTATAAATGCGTATTGAAGGTTAAAAACTGAAAATACTATGGGCATTAAAAATAGGGAGTATCTGTTGGCAAGCATAGTGTTTTCAAAAAGTCTTTCGTTTATTTTTCTAAATTCTTCCATTGTTTTATTTTCGTAAGAAAAAACTTTTATAATTTTTTGTCCCTCTATTCTTTCTTCTATAAAACCATTTTCTTCTCCCAAAGTTTCCTGTTGTTTTATAAAATAGGATGAGGATTTTTTGCCCATAAATTTCATCATAAAATATAGAAATCCAAGACAAAGACCAACCAATAAAGTTAGACTTAAAGACTCTAAAAGCATAACAACAAGTATTAAAACTATAGTCATAATTGAAGAAAAAAGTATGGGTAAATTTGCTATAACTTGTTCTACAGCTTGAATATCATTGGTGAAGACACTCATAATATCCCCATGGGAATTTTCATCAAAATAACTTATGGGAAGAGTTTGTAAGTGTTTAAAGACATCTTCTCTTAAATCGTAGGAGGTTTGCTCAGTCACATACACCATAATCATTTGATAAATAAAATTTGAAAGAGTTCCGCCTAAAAAAATTAAAGCCATCTTTAAAATTGCCTTTAATAAGGGCGAAAAATCAGGATTTTTTGCTCCAATTAATGGACTTATATAAGAATCTATTAAAGTTTTTAAGAATATTGAAAAGGACACTCCTGCTATTGTAGAAAAAATTACCAAGAAAAAAACTAAAATTAATTTAAATTTGTGTTTTTTAACAATGTAACTTAAAAGTCTTTTTCCAACTTTTAAATTATCGTCCTTAGATAATTTTCTAATATTATTTTTTTTCATCAAAATCCCCCTCTCTTTCTTGAGATTGAGAAATTTCTCTATATATTTTTGAATTCTTTAAAAGATACTCATGATCTCCTATGGATTCAATTTCTCCTTCGTCCATAACTATAATTGTGTCTGCATATTTTAGAGAATTAATTCTTTGAGATATGGTGAGTTTTGTTAAATTTGGTAGATATTTATTTAAATTTTCTACGATTTTTCTTTCAGTAGTATTGTCAAGAGCAGAAGTTGAATCATCTAAAATTAAGATTTTCGGATTTTTAAGAAGGGCTCTTGCAATTGTAAGCCTTTGTTTTTGCCCTCCAGAAAAATTATTTCCCCCTCTTTCAACTTTTGCATCAAGACCTCCCGCTTCTTTTACAAAGTCATAAGCTCCTGCAACCTTTAAAATTTCAATCATTTTTTCGTCAGATAAATTTTCATCTGCAAATTTTAAATTGCTTCTTATACTTCCTGAAAATAATTGATTTTTTTGTAAAACCATGGCAACACTATCTCTAAGAGCCTTTAAATTATAATCTCTCACATCGAGACCGCCAACTTTTACACAACCCTTTGTCACATCGTAAAGCCTTGGTATAAGTTGAACCAAAGTGGATTTTGAAGAACCTGTTGAGCCTATAATTCCTATATTAGCCCCTGATTTAATATTTAAATTTATATTTTTAAGGGCGAGTTTGTTAAGATCATCAGTATAAGAAAAGCATACATTTTCAAAACTTATACTTCCATCTTTTACAACATTTATATTTTTTTTGCCATTTTTTAAACTGGAATCCTTATTTATTATTTGACTTATTCTTTCGGCTGCATTTCTTGAATTTACAATTTGAGTAAAAACCATAGCAAATATCACAAGAGATATTTGTATTTGAAAGGAGTAGGTAATTAAACTTATAAGTTGACCAGTTTTCATGGAACCTAAGATAATAAATTTTGCTCCCAGCCAAGCAATGAGTAAAGATATACTATAAACGCAAAGATTCATAAAGGGCATAAGCATCATAAAATTTTTTTGAATATAAATATATTTATGGTATAAATCTTTTGAAATTTCATTAAATTTAGAAATTTGTTGGTCTTCACGAGTAAAGGCCTTTACTTCTCTTATCCCTATTAAATTTTCTGAAACATGAGTGTTTAATTTATCGAGGAGTTGAAAAACTTTTTTAAAATAGGGATAAACTTTCTTTATTACAAGAATTAAGACAAAGGCCATAAGGGGAATCATAATTAAAAAATACATAGCAAGTTTTGAATTTATTTTAAAACTCATAAAAAATGCAAAGATTAATAACAGAGGAGATCTTATGGCTATTCTCGTGGACATTTGAAAGGAAAGCTGAACACTTTGCACATCAGTTATCATCCTCGTTAATAAGGAACCCTTTGAAAAAGAATCTATATCTTCAAAGGAAAAGCCCTGAATATTTTTAAACATAGAGTCCCGCAAATTTTTCGCAAGTCCTGCAGAAGCTTTTGTTGCAAAATATCCCGATGCAATTCCAGATAAAAATAATAATAAAACAGAAATTACTAAAAAAATCCCCGTTATTATTATTTTGTTCCTATCTCCAAGGCTTATTCCCTTATCAACTATTATGCTCATAAGATAGGGAATTAAAATATCGAAAAGCACTTCAAAGGACACAAACAGGGGACTTAAAAGGGCATATTTTTTGTATTCTTTTACTTGTGATAATATTGTTTTAAGCATTTTTCACCTCTTCTTATATTAAATAGTATGGACTTTAAAATTATTTATTGCAAGAATACCTAAAGTTTACGTTTTTAGCCTTATAATAAATATAAGGTTAGAATTGTAAATTAATTAGGAGGTTTATTATGTCAGAAAAAGAAGCAAGAGAAAATTTAACAAATAAGAGATTAAAACAAGTTAAAGCAGACATTGAGCAAGATAGTGAAATTAAAGAAGCTCATAAACCAGCAAGTGATCTTTATTCAAAAACTTCAGGAAAAGATCCTGAAACAGGAGTTGAAATTCCTACTGAAGATGCAGTTGAAGAAGCTAAAGAATGGGTTGACAATCAAAATAGAAGATAAGAAAAAAGCACCTTTTAAAAGGTGCTTTATTTTTTATTTTTATCCTGGTCCGCATCAAATATTTTTAAATATTCTTCATATCCTTCTTCTTTTAGCTTGTCTTTGGGGATAAATTTTAAACTTGCACTGTTTATGCAGTATCTCAATCCTCCCAGTTCTTTAGGTCCATCATTAAAAAGGTGACCTAAGTGGGCATCTGCATTGGACCGTACTTCCATCCTGTTCATACCGAACCTTTCATCTCTAAGCTCTATTAATTTTGTGTTTTCAATAACTTTTGAGAATGCCGGCCAACCGCAACCAGAGTTAAATTTATCTTTTGAAGAAAAAAGAGGTTGACCGCTGGTTATATCAACATAAATTCCATCTTCAAAAAAATTGTCGTATTCACCGGAAAAAGGTCTTTCCGTTCCGCTATTTTGAGTTACATCATATTGAATTTTACTTAAAGTTTTTCTTAATTCCTCGTCACTTTTTTTATAATATTTCATATTGCCTCCTTTTTCTTTATACCCTTATGTTACAATATTAAAGGAGGTTTTTGTTTTGAAAAAAAGTACAATTTTTATAGGTCTTATATCATTAATAATAGCTTTTGGAAGCGAAAAATATTTCGGACCCAGTCCTTATGTTGAAGATACTACACTTTTAAATGTTTTGTGGGCTATTGTAAATATTATGTTTTTAACCACAACTATTGCCATGCTTAAAGAGTATAACCAGATTTTATCTTTAAAGGGACTTACTATGAGAAAGACCCGCTTATATTTAAATATTTTTGTCTATGTAGCCTTTATAATTTTCTTAAACTCCTTTTTCTTGGGTCAACTTTATTTAAGAGATAATTTACTTATTAATAAACTCTCTAATCCCCTTATTATGATTCTGGTTCTTTTTACCTTTACTATGAATCTTTATAGTGGAATTTTTCCCACTGTGGAGGAAAAAGATAATATAAAAATTTTTACCATTAAGGAAAAGGGACCCTTTAGAAATGGAAGAGAAAAATACGATGTTCAAACTGGAACTTATGAAAGTGGTTTGGTTTTTGGAATTTACAATTTTCCCTATGAAGGCATTAAAAATATCTATGAGGAAAAAAGTGGGACTTTAATTATAAAAGGAAAAGACCAAAGGGGAAGTTACAGAATAAATGTTGAAGCTCCGAAAACTCGATTTGTTGTTAAAAAATTGTTGGAAGAAGAAAGAGAAAAAAATAAACTTGAAGGCATAAAAATAAGCTTATAAATGTTAACAAATATCAGTTCTAATACTTGTGGATAATGTTAATAACTTTGGGGATAAAGTAATTATAACATTTTGCCTTGTGAATAAAAAAAGTGGATGAAGATTATTTATCAATTAATCTCCATCCACTTTTCATACAGGTCATTTATAGTATTTTCAAGGTTTTCACGCTCTTCAGTAAGTTCTAAGATTTTTTCATAATCACCGGATTTGCTGTAAGATGCAAGCTTTGAATCTATTGTGGATAAGTTTTTTTCTGACTGGGAAATTTTTTCTTCCAGTTCTTTTTTTTGCCTTTCAATAAGCTTTTTTTCTTGGCGTTTTTCCTTTTCTAATTTTTTGATTTCATCTCTTTTGGTTTTTGAAATATATTCTTCCTCATCTTCCTCGGGAAGTCTTGTTTTTTCAAGATAATAGTCATAATTTCCAAGATATTCTTTAATTTCAGAATTTTCCATAAAAAATATCTTATTTACAACATGATTTAAAAAATACCTGTCGTGGGAAATTGCAAGGATAGTTCCTTCATAATTTATAAGGGCATCCTCAAGACTCTCTTTTGAATCAATATCAAGATGGTTAGTAGGTTCGTCAAGAAGCAAAAAGTTTGCCCCCTTAAGCATGATTTTTAAAAGACTCACTCTGGCTTTTTCACCACCTGAAAGTTCTGAAATATTTTTAAAAATATCATCCCCTATAAATAAAAATTGAGCTAGATATTTTCTAATATCATAGTAGGACAATTTAGGATACTCATCCCAAATCTCATCAATCACAGTTTTTTCTAAAGATAAATTTTCCATTTCCTGATCAAAATAACCGATTTTTACATTGGATCCCAAAGAAAAATCTCCCTCATATTCTTTAATTTTTCCCGTAAGAATTTTAAAAATCGTACTTTTTCCGATTCCATTAGGACCGGTTAAACCAATCTTGTCATTTTTGTAGACCTTAAAAGAAATATTTTCAAAGATTTTTTTATTATAAGACTTTTCTAAATTTTCAACTTTTAAAATATCCCGACCAGGCTCCACATCAACTTTAAACTTTACAAGAGTTTGATTTTTTTCCTTGGGAGCTTCAATTTTTTTCATTTTATCCAAAAGTTTTTGTCTACTTTTTCCAGCTCTTATAAACCTATCTCTGCCAAGGCTTAAATATCTTGCAATTATTTCTTCCTGACGTTTTATTTCCTTTTCCTGATTTTCATATTGTTTCTTTTTAAGCTCAATTTGTTTTTTACGCTCTTTTACATAATAATCATAATTTCCCTTAAAAAGAGTAAGATTTTTATCCTCAAGAAGGACAATTTTATTTACTATGTTGTTTAAAAAATATCTGTCGTGAGAAATTATTATAAGAGCCTTATTATAATCTTTTAAAAATTTTTCCAGCCAAGTTATAGAATCAATATCTAAGTGGTTTGTAGGCTCATCAAGAAGGAGCAAATCGTGGTTTTCCAATAAAAGACTTAAAAGAGAAAGCCTTGATTTTTGACCTCCAGAAAGATTTTTTACAGGCTTATTAAATTCATCCTCAGAAAAGCCCATGCCCCTTAAAGTTCCACGAATTTTTGACTTATAACTGTAACCATCAAGAGCTTGAAATTTTTCTTGAAGAATTGAATATTCCTCCATAATATTTTCCAAATCATCGTGATTTTTGCTCATTTTATCTTCTAAATAAGCAAGCCTTTTTTCAATTTTTATAAGATCTTTAAAAGCCAAAAGACAAACATCATAGATGCTTAAATTATCCGCCCAAATATGGTCTTGTTTTAAGTAGCCAATACTCAGGTCCTTTGTCTTAAAAAAATCGCCCCTGTCGAAGGATATGGCTTCTGAGATAATATTTAAAAGGGTAGTCTTACCACTTCCATTATTTCCAATCAAACCGATTTTATCTTTTTCCTCCACAATGAGAGAAGCATCTGAGAAAATTTCTCTATCTATAAAATTTTTATATAAATTTTGAATATTTATTATTGCCATTTTTTACCTCATAAAAATTTTATCACAGCAGGGGACTTATATTAAAGTTTTACAAAGAAGTTTTTTATTGTTATAATAATAACATATTTTCGGAGGTGTATATGGAAAAGAAAATTTCTGATACGGTCATAAGACGCCTTCCAATTTATCACAGATATTTAACAGAATTAATTGACGGAGGAATTGAGAGAATTTCTTCCGGTGAACTTTCAAAGCTTACTGGTTTTACAGCCTCACAGATAAGGCAGGATTTAAACAATTTTGGAGGATTCGGTCAACAAGGATATGGTTATAATGCGGCAGACCTTAGAAGTCACATTGACAAAATTTTAGGAATAGATCGTATTTATAAAGCAATTGTTGTGGGAGTTGGACATCTTGGACGTGCAATTGCAAGATATCCGGGCTTTAAAAAAAGTGGCTTTTCAATTGATATGCTCTTTGATACTGATGAAGTTGCAGGAACTATTGTTGACGGTATAAAAGTTAAAAGTATAAGTGAACTTAGCGAATTTTTAAAAGAAAACAAAATAGATGTCGGTATTATAAGTGTGCCTAAGGCAGCAGCTCAAGAAATTGCCGACATTCTTATAAGAGGAAATGTAAAGGGAATTTGGAACTTTGCCCCTATCGATATTCAAGCACCTGAAAGTGTAGTGGTTGAAAATGTAAGGCTCAATGACTCCCTACTTACACTATCCTACTATTTAAAAGAAAACACAAAAATAAACAAGTAGCATTAGCTGCTTGTTTTTTTATATTATTAAAAGTTTAAAATTAAAAAAATGTGTTAAAATTCTAAATATGAATGAGATTTATAAAAACAATGAAAAAGAGATAATTTTAAAAAATATGGATGCCTTTAATCCAGAACATATTTTTTTGTGCGGCCAGGCCTTTAGGTGGGAATTGGAAGAAGATGGCTCTTTTACAAATGTTGCCCATAAGAGAGTTATAAATATAAGTAAAAAAGGAAAAGATATTATAATTAAAAATTCCGATGAAGATGACTTTAATAAAATTTGGAGAAATTATTTTGATTTAAATAGGGACTATTTAAAAATCATAAATAATTTAAGTAGGGACCAAGTTTTAAAAAGGGCAATTGAATATGGAAGAGGAATAAGGATTTTAAATCAAGACCCCTTTGAAACAATTATAAGTTTTATAATAAGTGCCAATAACAACATAAAAAGAATCAAAAAAAGCATAAAAATCATAAGTCAAATGTATGGAGAAAAAATTGAAAATCCCTTTGGAACTTACTATTCTTTTCCCAAGGCGGAAGTCTTAAAAAATGTAGACTCTAAAGATTTAAGAGAATTTGCAAAAGTTGGCTTTCGTGATGAGAGAATAGTAAAAGCTGCTAAGATGATTTGTGATGGAGAAATAGATATAAATTCTTTTTATACAAAAGATTTAAAACTTGCTTCAGAAGAGCTACAAAAACTTCCAGGAGTCGGACCTAAGGTTTCAGATTGTATTCTTCTTTTTGCTTACGGCAGAAGTGAATCTTTTCCTGTTGATGTTTGGATAAAAAGAGTAATGGAAGAATTGTACTTTAAGGAAACAATTAAAAAAACAGAAGTTGCAGATAGGGGAAGAGAATTATTTAAAGATTTTGCAGGCTTTGCACAACAATACCTCTTTTTCTACGGCAGAGAAAATAAGTTGGGAAAAATATGATAGCTATTTTAATAAATTCTTTTGGAATAATATTTGCCTCTTTAATAGGTTCAATTATAGGGGATAAAATTTCTAAAAAATATCAAGATGCAATTATTGACGCCCTTCAGTTGAGCGTCCTTATTATTGGAGTAAATACAGCCTTAAAGGGAGATAATTTACTATCTGTAATAATAGCCCTTGTCCTTGGAACAATTGTGGGAACAAAAATTGATGTTGAAGGAAAAATTAATGGATTAGGTTTAAAAATTCAAAAAATTTTTTTGAAAAATAAAAAAAATGACCTTGGACAAAATAAATTTGTAGAAGCATTTGTAACAGGATCTCTCTTATTTTGCGTTGGATCTATGGCTATAATAGGCCCTTTAAATTCCAGCCTTTTAGGAGATAACTCCATTTTAATTTCAAAGGCCATTTTAGATACAGTTTCTGCTTTCATGATGAGTGCAAGTCTTGGAAGGGGCATGATCTTTTCAGGATTTAGTGTTTTTTTATATCAAGGCCTTATTTATTTAGCTGCAAATCTTTTGAAAAACTTTTTTACCCCTGCAGTTATAAATAATATTTGCGGAGTGGGAGGACTTTTAATAATAGCCCTTGCCTTTAATATGCTTAAGATGAAAGACTTTAAAACAGCCAATATGCTCCCTTCAATTTTGTTTGCAATAATATTGGGACTTATTTTTTAATAAACTTGAAAAAATAAAATATATGTATTACAATACAATTAGCACTTGAGATAAATGAGTGCTAATAATTTTGTGAAAAATTTTATAGGAGGATAAAATGGAACTTAAACCTTTAGGAGAAAAAGTTGTAATTAAAAAAATAGAAATAGAAGAAAAGACAGCATCAGGGATAGTATTGCCATCATCAGCAAAGGAAGAAACAAATATTGCTGAAATTATTGCAATAGGTAAAGACGTTGAAGAAGACGAAAAGACAAAGGGACAAATTTCTGTAGGAGATAAAGTTTTATTTTCCAAATATGCAGGAACTGAAGTTGAACTTGAAAAAGAAAAATATATAGTAATAAAATACCAAGACTTACTTGCAGTTATAAAATAAGGAGGTAAATTTTTATGGCAAAAGAAATTAAATTTGCAGAAGACGCAAGAAATGGATTAATTTCAGGAATTAATAAACTTGCAGATACAGTTAAAGTTACTCTTGGACCCAAGGGAAGAAATGTAATTTTAGGAAAAGAATTCGGCTCTCCTTTAATTACAAATGATGGTGTAAGTATAGCAAGAGAAATTGATCTTGAAGATAACTTTGAAAACATGGGAGCACAACTTTTAAAAGAAGTTGCAACAAAGACAAATGACGTTGCAGGAGACGGAACAACTACAGCAACTCTTCTTGCTCAAGGGATAATAAGAGAAGGAATGAGAAACCTTGCAGCAGGAGCAAATCCAATGATTCTTCAAAAAGGAATTAAGGATGCAGTAGATGCCACTGTAGAAACAATAAAGGGCTTTTCAAAACCTATTGAAACAAAAGAAAGTATAGCTCAAGTAGCATCTGTTTCAGCAGCAGATAAAAATATAGGTGATTTAATAGCAGAAGCTATGGAAAAAGTAGGACGTGACGGAGTTATAACAGTAGAAGAATCAAAATCCATGGGCACTGACTTAGCAGTAGTAGAAGGTATGCAATTTGACAGAGGATATCTTTCACCTTACATGGTAACTGATTCTGAAAAAATGGTAGCAGCCCTTGACGAACCCTATATCTTAATAACAGATAAAAAGATTACAAACATTCAAGACCTACTTCCATTACTTGAAAAAGTTCTTCAATCAGGAAAGAGCCTTCTTGTAATAGCAGAAGATATTGAAGGAGAAGCCTTAGCAACTCTTGTATTAAATAAATTAAGAGGAACTTTAAACATAGTAGGAGTAAAAGCTCCAGGCTATGGGGACAGAAGAAAAGCAATGCTTGATGATATAGCAGTTCTTACAAAAGGAACAGTAATTTCTTCAGATCTTGCAATGGACTTAAAAGACGCAACAATAGATATGTTGGGAACAGCTTCAAAAGTAAGAGTTGAAAAAGAGCTTACAGTTATTGTAAATGGTGCAGGAGATAAAAAAGACATTGACGAAAGAATAAACCAAATAAAATCTCAAATAGAAAGCACAGACTCTGAATTTGATAAGGAAAAATTACAAGAAAGACTTGCAAAATTATCAGGTGGAGTTGCAGTAATCCATGTAGGTGCAGCAACAGAAGTTGAACTAAAAGAAAAGAAACTTAGAATAGAAGATGCCCTTTCAGCAACAAGAGCAGCAGTAGAAGAAGGAATTGTACCAGGAGGTGGAACAGTTCTTATAGACTGTATTGAAAATCTTGAAAAATTACTTGCAGAAAAAGAAGGGGACGAAAAAACAGGAGTAAATATTATTTTAAGAGCCCTTGAAGAACCCCTAAGACAAATAGCAGAAAACGCAGGACTTGAAGGTTCAGTAATAGTAGAAAAAGTAAAATCTCTTGAAAAAGGATTCGGCTATGATGCCCTTAAAGGTCAATATGTTGACATGATAAAAGCGGGAATAGTAGATCCTACAAAAGTTACCCGTTCAGCTCTTCAAAATGCCGCAAGCGTATCATCAATGATACTAACAACAGAAGCAGCAGTAGGTATAATAAAAGAAGACACACCACAAATGCCTATGGGTGGAGCAGGAATGCCTGGAATGATGTAAAAATCAAAATAAGATGATAATCAAGGACGAGAAAAAGCTCGTCCTTTTTTATTTTTTGTCTTTTGTTATAATATTTTTGAGGTGGAAAATGTATTACGCTGTAAAAGTGGGAAGAGAAAGAGGAATTTATAAAACTTGGGACCAGTGCAAGGAACAAATTATGGGATTTAAAAATGCAGTTTATAAAAAGTTTAAAACTTTAGAAGAGGCTCAGGCTTTTATAAATAGTTCCCATGAAAATTTAAAAGAAGATGTTTCTTTAAAATCTTTTGAAGATTTAAAAGAAAATGAAATTGTTGCCTATGTTGATGGTTCTTATAGAGATGAGGATAAGTCTTATTCTTACGGAGTTTATTTAAGAGATAGAAAAATTAAGGAAGAATATTCAAAAAGATTTTTCGATGAAGATGCTTCTTTTAGAAATGTAGCAGGAGAATTAAAGGGAGCAATTCTTGCAATGAAAAGAGCAGTAGAACTTAAAAAAGATAAAATTTATATTCACTATGATTATAGGGGAATAGAAGACTGGGCTCTTGGAAATTGGAAGACCAATAAAAGTCTTACAAGGGAATATAAGGTTTTTTATGATAATATAAAAGAAAGTTTAGAAGTAGTTTTTATTAAAGTTAAGTCCCACAAGGGGATTGAGCTTAATGAATATGTTGATAAGCTTGCAAAGGAGGCAATATGAGAAAATCTTGGGATCAATATTTTATGGACATAACAAAACTTGTGGCGAAAAGATCAACTTGTGACCGGGCTTTTGTAGGGTGTGTTCTTGTGAATTCTGACAACAGAATTGTATCCACAGGCTATAATGGTTCTTTAGCTGGCAATCCATCTTGTGATGAAATAGGACATACTATGCGTGATGGACATTGTATAGCAACAATTCATGCAGAAATGAACGCCCTTTTATATTGTGCCAAAGAGGGCATATCCGTTAAAAATTGCAAGTGTTATGTAACTCATTTTCCATGTTTAAATTGTACAAAGGCACTTTTACAGGCAGGTATAAAAGAAATATATTATTTAAATGCTTATAGGGTTGATCAATATGCCCTTGAGCTTATAGAAAAAAATAATATAAAACTCGTAAAAATGGAAGAAGGCTTGAAAGATTAAAAAGGGAGGATAAAGATGAAAAAGTTTTTAAATGACTTTAAAGCTTTCATTTCAAGGGGAAATGTAGTTGACATGGCTATTGGTGTTATAATAGGTGGTGCTTTCGGAAGTATAGTAACATCTCTTGTAAATGATATAATGATGCCTCTTATTGGAAAATTAACAGGAGGAAATGACTTCAGCCAAATGTTTTATGCCCTTGATGGAAAGGACTATCCAACTTTAGCAGCAGCAAAAGAAGCAACTGCAACCTTTGCTTATGGAAGTTTCATTCAAAATGTGGTCAACTTTTTAATAATTTCTCTTGTAATATTTACAATAATAAGAGAAATGACAAAGCTTACAAATAAATTTAAAAAACCGGAAGAAGAAAAAGTAACAAGTAAAATCTGCCCTTATTGCAAGAGTCAGATAAATGTTGAGGCAACAAGATGCCCTCACTGCACATCAGAATTAAATGGATAAATTAGATAATATAAACTTAGAAAAAATAGAAGAGCTTATAAAAGGCCACAAACCTTTGCCCGTTGATATAAAAAGTAGATATTCAGTTTTAATTCCTCTTATATTGGTGGATGGAGAAATACACGTTCTTTTTGAAAGAAGAGCGGATTCTTTAAGAACACAACCGGGTGAAGTTTCTTTTCCAGGAGGAAAGATTGAAGCCTTTGAAGAGGAAGAAGCAGCAGCAATAAGAGAAACCTGCGAAGAACTTTTAATAGAAAAAGATAAAATAAAAATTTTTAATCAGGGAAATTTTTTAGTAAATCCCAACAAGGAAGTAATTTATACTTTTATAGGTCTTATTGATGAAGAATTTTATAAAATAAAAGCGAATAGAGATGAAGTAGCTTATTTATTTACAGCACCCCTAAGCTTTTTTATAAAAAATCCTCCCGCTACCTATAAAACCAGCGTAAAACTAACAAAAAGTCCGGATTTTCCCTATGAATTAATTCCCAACGGAGAAAATTACAAATTTAAAAGATATGGAGAAATAGTGGAATTTTACCATTACAAAGATGAAATAATCTGGGGTTTTACTGCAAAAATGTTAAGAGATTTTTTAGATATAATTTCACGAAGACTTCAGGAAATTTAATAAACTTTAGTATTATAAATACAAATCACTATTAAACAGGCTTATATAAAATTCAAAAAATTAACTTATAAAAATAAGTTTTTTTGAATTTATATAGGCCTGTATTTCATTGAATTTCATAATAGTAACAAAAAAGTTACAAAAAATTTGACATTTAGACTTTTATAAATTATACTCAGATTTGTGAAAAGTTACAAAACAGTAACATTTCATAAGAATTGGAGGTTTTTTATGAAAGAACGAAATATTAACGGGAGAATTAGAAAAATTATAATCTTGTCCCTATTTGTTGTAGCAATTGTGACAATGGGTTTTTCAACAGCTCTCGGAAAAAATGTCGTGCTTAACATTAATGGACAGAAAAAAAATATCGTAACATATTCAAAAACAGTAGAAGAATTTTTGAAAACTGAAAAAATTGAATTAAAAAATAGAGAATTAGTTAATCCGAACTTGGATACAGAAATAGAAGAAAATATGGAAATAAAAATTATTTCTCCCAAGTCATATATAATAAAAGACGGAAACAAAACTCTTATAACTGAAGCTCAAGGAGAGAGCGTAGGCGATGTACTTAGAGATTTAGGAATAGACCTAAATGAATTTGACAGAGTAAGTCCCTCAGTTACTGAAAAAGCAACTCAAGGAATGACAATTAAAATAGACAGAATAGAAAAGAAAAGCACAGAGGAAGAAGTTGAAATAAACTTTGAAAGCAAAGAACAAAAAAATGATCAAAAATATGAATCAGAAGTAAACATTATACAAATAGGAGTAAAAGGACTTCAAAGAAACACCATTGAAACAACATATGTAAACGGAGTTCCTTCAAAAGTTGAAGTTGTAAAAAGTCAAATAATCCAAGAACCCATTGACGAAATAAAAGAAGTTGGCACGAAAAAACCTGAAGCAAAAGGACTTGAAGGTAAAAGAATAAAAGCAGTTTATGTAATGCAGGCAACAGCCTATGATCCAACAGCAGGTTCAAGAACCGCCATGGGTACCCGTGCAAGAGTAGGGGCAGTAGCAGTAGACCCAAGAGTAATACCATTAGGCTCAAAACTATACATTGAATCAATGGACGGTTTTCCAACCTACGGATATGCAGTAGCAGAGGATACAGGCGGAGCAATAAAAGGAAAAAGAATAGACTTATTCTACAGCACCAACGCCCAAGCAAACAGATTTGGAAGAAGAAATGTAAAAGTATATGTAATTGAATAATTTATAAAAGCCGCAAAATAACTTGCGGTTTTTTAATGGAAAAATAAAAAAATAAAATTCACCAAAAAAGTGAATAATAAAGAAACATAAGGGTAAATATATATTGGTTAAAAATTTGGGAGGTAAATATATGAAATTAACACAAACCGTACAATCAGGAGATTGGAAAAACGAAAAGCACGTACCAGCACTTCATGTAGAAAAAGCAGAAGGTTGCTTAAAAATTCATGCACTTGTAGGAGAAGAAGTAGAACATCCTAATACTCTTGAACATCATATAGGCTGGATAAAAGTATTTTTCCAACCAGAAGGAGCAAAATTTCCAATAGAAGTAGGATCATATACATTTAGCGCTCACGGAGAAGAAGAGATTTTCTCTAAACCAGAAGTAAATGTATGTATAAAAACTGAAAAAGCAGGCAGAGTTTATGCACTAAGCTACTGCAACATTCATGGACTTTGGGAAAATTCATTAGAAATCTAAAACTTAAAACAAAAGACTTTATAGGAAAATAAAACCCTATAAAGTCTTTTTTTAATTTGCATAAAAACAAAATAAAAATGCTTCACGTAAATAGAAATAAAATAGAAAAACGAAAGAGAATAAATACAGATTCAACCTCCACAGAAACAATAGGAAAGAAAAGCGTAAGCTTTTCCACCAATAAAAAGCGTTTCGAGGGGTAAGGAGGGGGAGCCGCGAGGGGGACGTTAGGGACAATCGCAAGTCCATTAGTCCCCCTCGCGTTATTTATGTAAAATAAAAAATGAAAAAGAATAAATGCAGAAAAAAATTTCAATTGAAAATTTTTAAAAACAAAATGCTTTACGTGAAGCGTA
>CAMQDG010000010.1 GCA_946999425.1 uncultured Peptoniphilus sp. | reverse complement strand
TGGCTTTATCCCCACAATACCACAGTAGCTTGCCGGTTGTCTTGTAGATCCTCCTGTATCAGTTCCCACTGAAACAAGAGCTGTATTTGATGCAACAGAAGCTGCACTTCCTCCTGATGAACCTCCAGGTACAAGTTTTGTATTTAAGGGGTTTTTTGTATAGCCAAAATAAGAACTTCTTGTTGTCGCCCCCATGGCAAATTCATCCATATTTGTCTTTCCTAAAATGACAGCTCCTGCTTCTTTTACTTTTTTACTTACAGAAGAGTCATAGGGAGAAATATAGTTTTCAAGCATTTTTGATCCACAAGTCATTCTTACATCTTTTAAAGAAATATTATCTTTAAGGGAAAGAGGAATTCCATATAGGGGAAGGTCAAAATTTCCTTCATCAAGTTCTTTTGCCCTCTCTAAAGCAAGATCATTTGTCTTAGTAATGTAAGCATTTATCTCTCCGTCTTTTTCTTCAATATTTTTTATATATGCCTTTGTAACTTCAGTAACTGAAAAATCTTTTTTTCTATAACCCTGACAAAGTTGTTCAAGGGATAATTCTGTTAAATTCATATTTTACTCCACAAACTTTATAATCTTAAAGAATCCGTATTTTTCTTCTGCAGTGTTTTCAGTAGCATCCTTCACATCTAAAGATTCTTTTACCTTATCTTCTCTTAAATTATTAATTGTTCCGTTGACCTGAAAAACTCCTTCTATATTTTCAGTGTCAATCTTAGCAATACTATCAATTAAATTCATAGTTTCAGAAAAATCTTCTTCAAAGTTTTTAAGCTCCTCTTCTGAAAATTCAATCTGAGCAATATCTGCTATGTGCTTAATTTCCTCAAGCTTCATTGTTACCTCCGCTTATTATACTCATCTTCATCTATTATTTCTATACCAAGACTTTGTGCCTTATCTGCCTTAGAACCAGGACTTTCTCCTATGATAACCAAATCAGTTTTTTTGCTTACTGATCCTGTCACTTTTGCCCCTAAACCTATAAGCTCATTTTCAATTTCTTTTCTTGGCCTTGATAAAGCTCCTGTAAGAACTATTATTTTATCTTTAAAATAATTATTTTCTGTTTGTATTTTTGTGTAGTGGCTTTTTACTCCATACTCAATTAATTCATCAAGAGCCTCTTTAATTTTTTTATCTTTAAAAAATTCTACAATCTCATGAGCTGTTATAGGCCCTATATCTCCTATGTCTATTAGGTCTTCCTCTTTAGCCTTGGATAAATTTTCAAAAGATTCAAAGTTTTTTGCAAGATCTCTTGCAGTTTTTATGCCTACATTGTGAATTCCCAAGGCATATATAAAGTTTTCAAGTTCCACATCTTTACTTTTTTCTATTTCATCTAAAAGATTTTGGCTTTTCTTTTTCCCAAAACCTTCAAGTTTCATTAAATCTTTAAGTTCAAGTTTATATAACATGGGAACTTCTTTTATATTTAAATCCGATAAAAGTTTAAGGGCTGTTTTGTCACTTAAACCTTCTATATCCATTCCATCTCTTGAAGCAAAATGAACGATTCTTGAAACAAGTTGAGGAATGCAGGATAAGGTATTGGGACAAAATATATGAACCCCGTCCTGATACAACTCCGCTCCACAAGATGGACAATGTGTCGGTTTTTCAATAGGAATAGTTTTTTCATCACTGGGCACTACTCCTAAAATTTCAGGAATAACATCATTGCTTCTTCTTATTAAAACCCTTGAACCTAACTCAACTTTTTTTCTTAATATGTCATCATAATTGTTTAGAGTCGCTCTTGTAATAGTAGCTCCTCCTATATCCACCGGTTCCAGAATAGCAGAGGGAGTAACCTTTGCACTCCTTCCCACATTCCAAACTACATCTAAAAGCTTTGTGGTTATTTCTTCTGCTTCAAACTTGTAGGCTATGGACCATCTTGGAAATTTATTAGTGTAGCCCAAGGCATTTCTGATTTTCATATCATTTATTTTTATTGTTACCCCATCAATTTGAACATCTAAATCATCTCTTATTTTTCCTATGTGATTTATTTTTTCTATAGCCTCATCAATGGAGAAAACATGATAATAAATTGAATTTACCTTAAATCTATTGTCCTTTAAAAATTTTTTCATTTCTATGTCAGACTCAAAAGTTTTTCCTTCAATATAACCTACATTGTAAAAATAAGCAGTTAGATGCCTACTTTCAGTAACCTTTGAATCTAAGTTTCTCAAGGCTCCTGCAGCAGCATTCCTTACATTTTTAAGAGGCTCTTCATTTTCTTTATTGTATCTATAAAAGGCATCATAGGGCATTAATCCTTCCCCTTGAACTTCCATTTTCCCCTTATAATCAATTTTAAAAGGAATAGATTTTATGGTTTTTATCTGAGGTAAAATTTCCTCTCCTACAAGTCCATTTCCCCTTGTAGCAGCATTTACTAAAAATCCCCCATCATAAGTTAAATTAATTGTGAGTCCGTCAAATTTAAGCTCTATAACATAATCAAGTTTTTCATCAATATTAAGGCTTTCCAAAAGTCTTTTATTTCTAATTTCCCAATTTTTTAAAGCCTCAAAACTTTGAGCCTTATCCATGGAATAAAGGGGGCTTATATGAGTGTGTTTTACAAAGCCCTTTAAAACCTGTCCTCCAACTCTTTTTGTAGGCGAATCTTCTAAAACAATGCCACTTTCTTTTTCAAGTTTTACAAGTTCATCATATAAAATGTCATATTCCTTATCACTTACTAAAGGTTCATCAAGAGTATAGTAGTGGTATCCCAATTCATTAAGTCTATCTACAAGTTCTCTTAATCTATCTTTCATTTTATCAACTCCAAAGGTGCGAAGGAAAGCATAAGTCTTTTTATTCCTCCCTTGTCAAAAGAAATAACAACTTCATAATCATTTCCTTTTTTCGTTTTAGCAACAATCATTCCCTGACCGAAAGTTTTATGTCTCACCTTATCCCCTATATTTATATTTTTATTTTCCTTACTCATTTCCGGTTTTTGACTTTTCCATATAGGAGCCCTTAATAAATCTTCACCCTTATCTTTATTTGTTTTTGTAAAATCAATAACTTCAACGTTATTTTTTTCTTCACAGGAAATCTTTTTAATATCTCCCATTTCATCAATAAATCTGGATTCCCTATTAAATTGAGTGTTTCCAAACCTGTTTCTCGCCTTTGCCGAAGATATATATAATTCTTCCTCAGCTCTTGTTATGGCAACATAACAAAGTCTTCTTTCCTCTTCCACGTCTTCGTCTTCTTCCATACTCATAAAAGAAGGAAAGATATTTTCTTCCATGCCCACTAAAAAAACAACAGGAAATTCCAGCCCCTTAGCAGCATGAACTGTCATAAGTTTTACTCCGCTTTTCTCATCAGTTTTATCAACATCAGACAAAAGAGAAACCATAGCAAGAAATTCTTCCAGGCTTGCTCCCTCAACTTCTTTTTCAAAATCTTTTGCAGCGGAAACAAACTCCTCTAAATTTTCAATCCTCGTTCTGCTTTCTAAGCTTTTATCTTTCTGCAAATCACTTAAATAACCTGAATCAATAATAACTCCTTCAATAAGAGAAGGTAGATCTAAATTTAGTGCCTTGTCCTTTAAATTTTCTATTATTTCCTTAAAATCATTTATCTTCTTATTTTTTCCAAAGTCATATTTATCAGCATCTTCAATAACCTTCAAAATACTTATATTTTCACGAAGGGCAGCTTCTTCAAGTTTCTCAATACTTGTTAAACCTATGCCCCTTTTAGGAGTATTTATTATCCTTTTTAAAGAAACATCATCATTTTCATTTACGAGAAGCCTTAAATAGGCAAGAATATCCTTAACCTCTTTTCTATCATAAAACCTTAAACCGCCTATAATTTTATATGGGATGCCCTCTCTCATAAGCATATCTTCAAAGCCTCTTGATTGAGCGTTAGTCCTATATAAAATTGCAAACTCATCAAAAGATCTGCCCTTATAATTTAATTGCTCAATTTTATTTACAACACCCCTGTCCTCCTCAATAGAATGTTCATATCTTTCATATTCCACATCTTTGCCATCCTCCTGAGAAGTCCACAAATTCTTTTTATACCTATCTGAATTATTTTTTATTACTGAGTTTGCAGCCCTTAAAATATTTCCTGTCGACCTATAATTTTGCTCAAGCAAAATAACTTTTGCATCCTTATAATCTTTCTCAAAATTTAAAATATTTGAAATATCCGCCCCTCTCCACTTATAAATGGATTGGTCATTATCTCCCACTAAAGTTAAATTTGGATTTTCTCTTGATAGATACTTTATTAAAAGATACTGCATTTTGTTAGTATCCTGATACTCATCAACAAAAATATAATCAAACTTTTCCCTATAATAGTTTCTAACTTCAATAGAATCCCGCAAAAGTTCAACAGTTTTTATAATCAAATCATCAAAATCCAAAGCATTATTAATTTTTAAAGAAGAATTATAATCTTCATAAATCTCACTTAAGACTTTATCGTAAAAATTAGCTCCATTTTCTTTAAGAAATTCTTGAGGACCTATCCCCTCATTTTTTAAAGATGAAATTTTTGAAATTATAGCCTTAGGCTTAAACATTTCACCATTTAAATTTTTTCTCTTTATAATATCCTTAACTAAAGTTATCTGATCATGAGTATCATAAATAGTGAAATTTTTACTAAAGCCAAGTCTATCAATATTCATCCTTAAAATTCTTACGCAAATTGAGTGAAAAGTTCCAATCCACATTTTTGAAGCATCAGTCATAAGAAGTTTCTCAACCCTATCTCTCATTTCTCCAGCAGCTTTATTAGTAAAAGTAAAAGCTAAAATTTTAGAAGGAAAAACATTTAAATGCTCTATTAAATATGCAATTTTACTGGTTACAACTTTTGTCTTTCCAGATCCTGCCCCTGCAAGAATTAAAAGGGGCCCCTCAGTTTGATAAACAGCTTCTCTTTGCCTTTCATTAAGTTCTTCTAAATAGCTCACTTTAATAACTCCCTTACAATATATGATCCCATCATTAAACCTGCAACAGAAGGAACAAAGGGGGTTGAACCCGGAGTCCTCTTATCTTCCGATAAATTATTAGGCTTTTCCGTACTATAAATAACAATAGGATCTAAATTAATATCTTTTAGCAATTTTCTCATCCGCCTTGCAAGAGGATCAGTATGAGTTTTTGAAATCTTTGTAATCACAAGTTTTGATGGATCCAACTTATTACCCGTTCCCATTGACGAAATAATAGGAATCTTATTTTCTTCAGCATTTTTAATTAAAAGTAGCTTAGCCTTAACATCATCAATAGCATCTGCAATAAAATCATAATTTTTAAGATCAATTAAACTTTGACTGGCTTCACTATAATTTATTTTATAAGCTTCAACTATAATTTCAGAATTTATATCTAAAAGCCTTTTTTTCAATACACTGACCTTATCTAAGCCTAAGGTTGAATCCAAAGCTATAAGCTGCCTATTTTTATTGGTTATATCAACAAAATCTCTATCAACTATACCTATTCTTCCTATGCCTACCCTTGCCAAAGACTCTGCCACATAGGAACCTACTCCACCTAAGCCAAATACAATAACAGATGAATTTTTAAGCCTTTCGCTTCCATCTTTTCCGATTACTTTTTCAGTTCTCTCTTTCCAATTTGTCAATTTATGTCTACCTTTGTTACATTTCCATTAACAATTTCAATATTTGAAAAATACTCCCTATCCTTTTCAAGAGGTCTGTCAAAATAATATACAAATTCCCTTGGTCCCTTATAATCTAAAGATATATTTAAAATTTCCACAAGACTCTTGTATCTAAAATCTTCCTTATCAATACTTTTTATTTTAATATTTGCAGGAAAAACCCTATTTTGAGAGCTTATATCTTCAAAATAATTTTTAACAACTCCATTTTCAATAGTAAATTTAAATATGCTTCCAATTTTACTTATATCAACTTTTACAGAAGACTTATAATTTTCCATGGTTCCATCATGTTCAATGGTTAAAATATCATCTCTTATATCAACTAATTTTCCCTTAATTTCAGTAGAAATCTCAGTTTTTTTATTTTCCTTATCAGAATCTGAAGTCTTGTTTAACTTTTCAGGATTTATTTTTAAAATCTTGTCCATAACAACTGCCATTTCGGCCCTTCTTATATATCTTTTTCCTAAAAATTTTCCATCACTACCTGAATCAGAAAAAATGCCAAGTTCTACAAGACTTGCAAGATAACCCTGAGAAATATAGGGAGTGTCCAATAAATCCTTATGTTTTAAAATAGATGTGTCCCCATATTTATTAACTTTAAGAGCTCTTCCAAGATAAACTACAATGGAATTTCTGTCCGGATACTTTTTATTTTCTATAAATCCGCCCTTTTTTCCTGCTTCAAGAGTTTTTTCACTTATTGTTCCCCTTACTAAATTAAATTTAACTGCACTCTCTGCCCAAGTCGGTATAGAATATTTGCTTAAATCAACTTTTAAATTTTTTATTTGCTCAGCCTCTTTAGGACTTACTTTAGTAATACTCTCAATCATTTTTAAAGTTTCTAAAAAAGAAACCGGTCTTTGAGGTTGGAAACTACCATCAGGAAGACCTGTAAGTAATTTTTTTTCAGACAAATTCATAACTTGAGAATAAGCCCAAGAAAAAGGTCCATCCTTTTTAAGGTCTTTAAAATCTGCAGCAAAAACCGAAGTTGGCAGTAAAGATAAAGATAAACCTAAAATACTTAATTTATATAAAATTTTATTTTTCATAAAAACCTCCATTTTTTAATTATAACACATTCTATATTATTAAAAATAAAGAGACTTTAGATGAATATAAAAAATATCCATTAGGAAGTCTATTTCCTAATGGATATTTAAAAAATTTTTACCTATTTAAAAGTTTAGTCCATTTTTCAAGTGTACGATTCATAGAATCTTTTCCATCTCTTTTAACAAGCTCATGACTATTAGTTGCTTCTACTAGTTCATAATAGTACCAAGCACCCTTATCTAAGTCTTTAAACTTATAAATTTTATCTTCAAATCCTTCAATAGCTTGAGCATCTGCTGAACGGTCAAAAACTCTATTTAGCAAAACTGCCGCTTCTGCTCTTGTTAAAAAGGCATCTGGTTTAAAGCTTCCATCTTCATAACCTGTAATACGACCGCTACTATAAACCTTATTAATTTCTTTTTCATACTTATGACCAGCTATATCATTGAAAGGTGCTTTTCCATTTCCATCCTTTTCTATAGCCGCAATCATTTTTATGAATTCTCCTCTTGTTATCGGTGCATCAGGTCTTAAATTTCCCTTAGCATCTGTATCCAACATGCCAGCCTTTAAAGCTGCATTGATATTAGCTAAATACCAAGCTCCATCTTTTAAATCTGGATAATTTGCCTTTAATTTGTTAGAAAGATCTAATTTAGCAAGACGGGTTACCATGGTTGCTGCTTCTGCCCTAGTCAAGGTTCCATTTGGTCTAATTGTGTTATCAGGATATCCGCAAATATAAGCCCATTGTTCCACTCTTGGTCTATTATCATCCTTCTTTTCTTCTATGTCCTTCTTTTCTTCTACCTTATTCTTATCGATTATAGTAAAAAATGAACGACTCAAATCTGAAATAAAACTTGTTTTACCCGGATTTTGAGGTTCTGGATTTTGAGGCTCAGGTGCTGGTAGCTTTTCATAAATATACTTAACGCCATTTGCTGTGGCTTCCTCTTTTAAAAATTTATAACCAGCAATTTCCTTAGGTCCCTTTTCTTCGCCGACAACCGGCTCTTTTATTTTATTACCCTTATCGTCTACATATTGGGTTGTAATCTTGTTTTTTTCATAAATATACTTGACGCCCTTCGCTGTGTCTTCTTTTTTTACAAAGCTATAACCAGCAAAAGTCTTTTGTTCGCCTACTTCTTCAGCGACAACTGGGTCTTGTATAGCCTTGCCCTTATTGTCCACATATTCTGTTGTAATATTCCAAATAGCTTTTAAGATAACCTTTGACTTCTTTTCTGTAAGTTTAATTTTGGCGCCTGGAGCGTAATCAGTAGTTCCATCTCTCCAACACTTAAATTCACCTTTTTCTTTTGCAACTCCAGCTACAACCTCAATATCTTTAGATTTTATAGACAAATCATCAAGGTTAAGACCAAGCAATCCTTTTTCTTCGCTTACGACATTAGTTTTGCCATCCACATCATATTCATATTTTAGACTGTATTTCTTGTCCCATGCAGCCTTTAATGTCTTAGTTCTGCTTACGTTAAACAATGACATCTCATAAATAGTAAAGTGTTTTCCATCTGGAACTGGATATGCCTCTGTGTCAAGAGCTTGGTCTGTATATACTTCTTTGTCGTTAGGATAAAGTTCTTCTTCATACCAAAAGGCAAACTTATAGCCCTCTCTTACAGGCACATCACTAATAATATCAATCTCTGCCTTTTTCCAAAATGCATTAGGATCTTTTGGTTCCTTACGGCCATCTTTATCATCAAATGTTGCTTCTCCCCTGATTGTACCGCCATTTGCATCATATTTTAAGCCACCAGTAAGTGGTGTTACCTTAATCTTATAGCCGAGATATCCCCCACGAGTAATCTCTTGTCCATTGGCTGCCTTCCCATTTACAGAATAGTGGTAGTAAACATAGACAACTTTACCTTCAGTAGATTTCTTTCCTGTAAATTCATAGCTGATTTCTTTTCCGCCGGTTTGGTTTTTAATGTCGTAGTTTACGGAAACAGCAGATTCAGACGATTGAGTCACAAACTCCGTCATCTTATCGACATTGCTGGAATCATTTTGTATGTCATAATACCTTCCATCAACTACAACGCCTGAAAGGGAAGTTGAAAAGGTTGTTGTACCATATTCCAAATCTCCTGCTACTACCTCAGCTGTCTTAAAGGTGTTGATAAAACCTGTATCCTTGACAGTCTGTCCTACTTCAACTTCAATTTCTCCAACATTTTGTACTTCTCCTGTCGGCTTATTTCTACCAATAGTTGTAGTACTTTCTAAAGTTTTATCTGTAGAAAAAATACTTTTAACTACGCCTCCTGCATTTTCCTCAGCGTAGGTACCCCCCCCCACGCAAGTTAGCATGGTCATTATAGCCAATAGCATAACAAAAAAACGTTTCATTATTCTTTTCATAAGTCCTCCTTTCGTTTTTTTATTACAACTTCTTTCTCCTTAATCATACACTTAATCTAAGTCTTTTTCAATTTTAATAGTATTTTTCTATAAATTAAAAAAATCAGCCTTAAATTTAAGGCTGATAATTTTTTAATTTTATCTTATATCTAAGATACGACCGCCGCCAGTATTATAGTATGGATTATTGGATACTCCGTATAAATAAAGTATAGGGGTAATATAAACAGGTCTGTAAGAGTTTTTATTTTCTTGAGCTACAACTATAAAATCTCCTCTTTCTCCATCTCTTAAATTGATATTTTGAGCTTCGAAAGTTTCTCTGTCTAAAGTTCTTAAACTTGTATTAGAAACTATTTGTTGAGAATTTATAATTGTGAAAAGATCTTTTTGGTATAGGCTGGAAAGGTTATCTCTTCCTTTGAAGGCTGTAACTTTATAAATTCCATAGCCTCTTGAGTCATAGCTATTGTCAAAAAATCTCATTGTTTCTATATTATTTCCCTTTAATGTTAATATGGCATAAACATTTCCACTCTTTAGGGTATTTCCAGAAATGCTAGTCATTTTAGAGTCTGACATTCCCCAATAAGCATTGTTATTTACAATGTTATAGGAATAGCTTCTATTTACAGCATAATCTGTAATGGTTAAAGTTCCTGCATTTCTTGCATTATCTATGGAAAAATCAGTTATTTTTCCAAAAACTGTTGCTCCTTGGTTTTGGTTTATTAAGTTTTCTCCTATATATCTGAAGTTTGTAGGAGCGTAGAAATTATCTCCAATTTTTTTGTTGTCTAAAAGTGGATTTTTTCTGTAAGAGTCAACTTTTGCGTAAAATTTGTAATCTCTTCCGTCATTTAGGGTTAAGGTAAATTCTCTTACTTGTGAATTAGGTAAAACATTGCCTATGGATTTAATTAAGCCTGAAACATTTCCACTTCTTGGAGTTACATATAAATCTGTTACTTTTCCTTGAGAGTTTGTCTTATATTCAATAAGATCTCCAACTTTTATTTGTCCTAAGTTTGATTTGTAACCTAAGATGTAAATATTTGCTGGTGTTTCCAAATAATAGGAACCTATATTTGTTGTAGGAATGGATTCAGATTTTGTGTAATCAACGTTTGTAGAATTATTTGCATATCTTGCAGTAAATCCATTACTTGAAATGTCGCTTACATATCCAACGAAACCTTCCATAATGTCTGTTATTTCAATTTCTTTTGCAAGTCCTTCGACTCCATTTATGTTTCCTTGAACGTAGGAAATTTTTATAGTTTGTCCTTCTTTAATGTCTTTTATAGAAAGGACTCTACCATTGGAAGTAACTTTTGTATTGCCGTCATAGGCAAAAGAATATCTTTTTGTGGATGTTTCAATAATAACTCTGTTCATATCATTTACAGTTGAAGCAAGCAAAACTTTTCCGCTAATGTTTTGAACTTCTTGTCTATCTGTATATTCATAAGCAGCCCTTGTTATCATTGCCATTTCAGAACGTCTTATTCCACGTTTGCCTTCGAATTTTCCATTTGAACCTGTTGCCGCAAATATATTTGCCTTTACTAGGCTTGATAGATAATCTTTAGTAAAATCTTTTAAATCTCCAATTTCTTTGTATTTTAAAACACTGTGATCAGAATCTTTTTTTAGTTTTAAAGCTTTTGCATAAAATACTGCTATATCTTTTCTGTAAGGATTTTCAATTTTTTTAGCATCAAACATTTTATTTTCATGAGCTATTTTTAAAGTTTCTTCGTTGAAAACATCTCTATAAAGACAAACTGCAACAGATTCTTTAGCCCATTCGTCAACTTTTAATTTATTAAGTAAATCTTTATATTTATTTAATGCCGTTTTAGTTTCGCTACTTGAAGGATTCATTATTCCTTTTAATAGGGAGCAAGCTTCAAGAAATTTAACTTCTTTATTTGGTTTAAATGTTCCGTCAGGATATCCCATAATAATAGATTTGTCACTTAGTACATCTATTGCATCATATGCCCACCCGAAAGGTCCATTACTTTTTACATCGCTAAAGCTTTTAGCAAATGCTGCACTTGGAACAAGAGTGGCTGCGGCAAGAGTGCATGCAACTATCTTTTTTAAATTTTTCATTATATACCTCCATTCGTACTTATATTATACCACAGCTTAATTTTTGATTTTATTACAAGTTAATTGCAAATATAAAAAATTAATACATGACTTATATTATCATTGTGATATAATTAACCAAGGAGGAAATATGAGATACTTACCTATTACAATCGATACTAAAAATAAAAGTATAATTGTCTTTGGCGGAGGAGATATTGTACTTGAAAGAGTAAAGACTCTTTTAGAAACTGAATTTAAAATCTATTTAGTCAGTGACAAAATAATTGATGAGCTTTGGAATCTTGCAAAGGAAAATCCTGAAAGGCTTTTGATTAAGGAAATGATTGTTGACGAAAAATTTGTCTTTTTTGATTTTGACTATTGCATAATTGCAACTATGGATATGAAGGTTAATGCTGCTCTTGAAAATAGGGCTAAGAAAAATAATATCCCCTATGAGCGTGAAGATATTTTAAGTGAAAGTTCTTTTAACTTTATGAAATCATCTTCTATTGGTCAAATCACTCTTGGAGTTTCTAGTGATGCAAATAATACTTCCCTTGAAAATATAGTTTTTGAAGATATTGAAAAACTTACAAATTCATACAATCCTCAAAAATTCGATATTCTTTCAAAAATTAGAACTGCTCTTGTTAGAAAGAATACGCCAAATATTGATGAGATTATTAAAAATTTATATGATGATGAGCACATTAATTTAAATACTTATCTTAACAATATTAATGTTGAAGCAAGGGCTGAAAAAGAAAATAATATGGCCAATTTAAAAGATTATATTAAAGATTTAAATAAGGCTTCTAAAAAAACAAGTCTTGATGATTTAAAAAGAGAGCTTAAGGAAGAAAAATCTGAAAATGTGATTATTGACAAAGATTCTAAAAAAAATTCTTAAACTATTAAAAAAACCCACAGGAAAATTTCCTATGGGTTTTTTTTTAATTTTCTTTTGCTTCTATTTTGTCCAGTTTATTTATAATATATTTTTTATATTCTATAAATTTTTTGTTTTCAAAATAGTTTTCGCCGAAATCTTCTTCAATTTTCATTTCTTCCATAATCTTTCCGGGATTTTTTCCCAAAATATAAATTCTGTCTGAAAGCTTTATGGCTTCTTCTATATCATGAGTTATAAAAATTGTGGAGAGCCCTATGTCTTTTATAATATTTTTATACCATTTGTGGATTGATGCTTTTGTTATGGCGTCTAAGGCGCTGAAAGGCTCGTCAAGAAGGGCAAGCTCATTACTGAACACATAGGTCCTTAAAAGGGCTGCTCGCTGTGCCATGCCCCCTGAAAGCTCTGAGGGATAAAAATTTTCTGTGCCTTCAAGTCCGAATTCCTTAAAAAATTTTTTTACTTCTTCCCTTGCTTCTTTTTTATTTTTTCCCCTAAGGACAAGAGGAAGCCCTACATTGTCAATAATTGACATGTAAGGCAAGAGTAGGTCTTTTTGTAGCATATAAGAAATTTTTCCTGAAAGGCCTGTTATATCTTTATCATTTAAAAAAACTTTTCCCTTGTCCGGCTTTAAAAGGCCGGCAATAATATTAAATAGGGTTGTCTTTCCACTTCCAGAAACTCCCACAAGGGAGATTAGTTCTCCCTTTTTTACAAATATATTTATATCTTCAAGAACTTTTTTCCCGTCAAAGGACTTGTCTACATTTTCAACTTTTAAAATTATTTTATCTTCTATCATTTTAATTTTTCAGGATTTACAAAATCATTTGTATAACCGAAATCTTTAGGAATTTCTTTATCAATTAATTTATTTTTCCAAAGCCAATCATAAAAGTTATTCCATCTTTTTCCGTCAATTTGTCCGAAATATTCTGCATCTGCTTGATACTTATCAGCTATATATTCCATGCCTTTTTTTGTAAGTTCTTTATCAAGTTCCGGATTTTCTTTTACAAGAATTTCTGCTGCTTCATCAGGATTTTTAATTGCAAATTCATATCCTTTTATTAAGGCACGCATAAATCTTTTAGCCACATCTTCTTTATTCTTTAAAAAGTCGTTATTTGCAATTAAAATAGGTGTATAGTAGTCAAATACTGGATTTATGTCTTTAAAGGCAAAGTAATTTATAGGAACATTTTTAACTTCTGCTGCTACGCCGTCAACGGGATAAAAAATCCAAACTGTATCAATGTCTTTTCCTTGAATTGCTGCAAGAGTGTTTGTTACATCTCCTGGAACTAAGTTTACTTTTGAAAAATCTCCTCCGTCATCTTCTACAACTTGTTTTAAAATTGCTTGTTCTATAGGAAGTCCCCAAGTTGCATGATTGTGATTTTCCATATCTTTAGGTGATTTTATATTTTTGTCTTTTAAGGAAACAATACCTGATGTGTTATGATTAATTATTGCAGCTACAGCTGTAACTGGTAGGGGTTTATCGCTGGCAAATGCTGGTGCTATTGTATCTTGAAAAGAAATTCCAAAGTCAGCTTTTCCTGAAGCTATTAAAGCTTCTGCTCCATTTGCTGGAGGTTGATTTACTTCAACTTCAATTCCTTCATCTGCAAAAAATCCCTTATCTATTGCTACATAAAGTCCTGAATGGTTTATATTAGGTTGCCAGTCAAGAAGAAAGCTTACTTTTTCAACTTTTTGTTCTTGATTTTTTGCTCCTTCTTTTTTATTTTCTTGGGGTTTTGTGTTTGAACATCCCATTAATGTGATTCCTGCTAAAGCAATTATTAACGCTTTTTTTAAATTTTTCATTTTTCCTCCTTAATCCAGGGCATCATTTTCTTTTGAAGTATACTTACAAGTTTCATAAGTATTAAAGATATGCCCGATATCAAAAAAATAACTGCAAACATTTTGTCAAAAGAATAGTTTTTTTGAACTCTTATCATATAAACTCCAAGGCCCTTAAAGCCTCCAAGCCATTCTGCAATTACAGCTCCAACTACTGAATAAGAAACTGCAATTTTAAAAGCACTGAAAAAATTTCCCATGCTTTCAGGAAGCTTAATATACCTGTAAATCTTAAATTTATCCGCTCCCATAGCCTTTAAAAGTTTTATTTTATCTAAATCTGCTTGTTTAAATCCTTCAAGCATACTTATAGCAACGGGAAAAAATGTTACTATTACAATTAAAACAATTTTAGGCAAAATTCCATATCCCATCCAAAGAACTAAAAGAGGGGCTATGGCAACTGTTGGTACAGTTTGAGTGAGGACTAAAATTGGATAAAGGGCATGGTAAATTCCATCAGAAAAGTCCATTAAAAGGGCTGCTATAAAGCCCAATAAAACTCCCAAAAAAAGTCCTAAAAAGGCTTCTGTTAGGGTTGTTAAAAGATGAGATGAAATTGTGGGCATATCGTTTATAAATGCTCTAATCACATCCATGGGCTTAGGCAATAAAAATGGACCTACAAGGCCTGTTTGAGTTATAATTTGCCAAACTATTAAAATTAATATTATCAGCGAAGCTGCAGATAAATTATCCTTGATATTTGCCGATCTTTTCATCAATGGTCAGGATTCCTTTTTCAGAATAAAATATTTTACTGTAGCATGCTACTTGTTCAGATAGGTCTCCGGCAAGTTTTACGCAATTTTTTAAAATTTCAAAAGCCTTGTTAAAGTCGTCTAACTCTATTACAGTTTCAAAAGGTGTTACTATATGACTTACTTTTTGACTTTCAATATATTCAATTACTTTATCTACAACTTCAACTACTGCTTTTGTGCTTACTTCTTTAGTTGTAGGCAAAATTTGTATTGCAACAGAAATTTTCATAAAATTACCTCCTTATAAATTTACATAAAAAAAACCTCTACAAATAGAGGCAGACTTTTCCCAAACAGCATTACCTGTCCAGGTCCAAAGGGTTTAAGGAAATCCTAATCTCAGCAAAAGCTCCCCTGATATATTCATTATAGAGTTAAAAAAAATAATATACAAGGAAATATTTTTAAAGAATTTTTATATTTATAGAGATATAAGTTTATAATTTATTTTTTTATATTTCCAAACAAAAAAGTACCGTGAAATCACGATACTTTTTTTATATAAGTTATATTATTTAACTTCTACAGTTGCTCCAACTTCTTCAAGTTTAGCTTTAATTTGATCAGCTTCGTCAGAAGAAACTCCTTCTTTTACAGTTTTAGGAGCTCCGTCTACAAGAGCTTTTGCTTCTTTAAGTCCAAGTCCTGTAATATCTTTAACTACTTTAATAACTTTAACTTTTTCTTGTCCTGCTTCTGTAATAACTACATCAAAGCTTGATTTTTCTTCTGCTGCTGGTGCTGCTGCTCCGCCTGCTGGTGCTGCTGCTGCAACTGCTACTGGTGCTGCTGCTGATACACCAAATTCTTCTTCTAATGCTTTAACTAGTTCTGATAATTCAAGAACTGTAAGTCCTTTAACTTCTTCAATTAATTTTTCAACTTTTTCTGACATTTTATTTCCTCCAATTTAATTAATAATTATGCTGCTTCAGATTCTTTCTTATCTCTGATAGCGCCAAGAACTACTGCAAGTCCTTTTAAGTTTGCGTTTAATACGTTAGCAAATCCTTGTAGTGGGGCATTTAATCCACCAAGTGCTTTTGCAATTAATACTTCCTTAGCTGGAAGTTTTGCAAGGGATTCAACTTCTTTAACACCGATAATCTTACCGTCTACATATCCTGATTTAATTTCCAGTGCTTCATGATCTTCTGCGAATTTTGATGCAATTTTTGCTCCAGGAACTGGATCTTCCATTGAAAAAGCAATTGATGATGGTCCTTTTAAAAATTCATCAAATCCTGTAATTCCAAGATCATTAAAAGCTCTTCTCATCATGGTATTTTTGTAAACCTTGTACTCTACGTTAGATTCTCTAAATTGAGCTCTAAGTTCAGTTACTTCTTCTACGTTCAGTCCATGATAATTCATAAGTACAATACTTTGTGCACCTTGAATTTTTTCTTTAATTTCATCAACCAGGGCTTGTTTACCTTGAAGTTTCTCTTCTTTCATTGTTTCACCCCCATAAAATAAAAAATCCCACTAAAGCCAGTGAGATAGAATTTCCGTTTCTTTAATTCTTACCTCGGTAGGATATTTAAACATAAGTCCCTACTGTCTTTGGCTTTAACATGGATATTATATAGAAGTCCTTTTAATTAGTCAAGGCTTTTATATAATATCATTTAAATTTTTTTAGCTTTCACCTATTTTACTTAATTTAAAAAGATTTATTTTTGTGTTAACATAAAAAAGAATAGATTGGAGGTAAATATGAAATTTAAAGAAATGCCCTATGAAAGACCGAACATTGATGAATATAAAAAAGTCTTTCATAAAAATTTTGATGATTTTAATAATTTAGATGTAAAAGAACAGTATAAAAGAATTTTAAATTTTGAAAAATATAAAGATGATTTTTCTACTAATTGCACTCTTGTTTCCATAAGACATTCCATTGATACAAGGGATAAGTTTTATGATGCAGAAAAGGAATTTATAGATGATTTATATCCCTTAGTTGCAAATATAGATGTAGAGATTGCAAAAATTATTTTAAATTCAAAAAATCTTAATGAACTTAAAAAGCTTACTGGTGAACAATTTTTAAATTTATTGGATTGTTCTTTGGTTATGAAGGAAGAAGCTATTCCCTTTATGCAAGAGGAAAATAAACTTATTACAAAATATGATAAGCTTATAGCTTCCGCACAAATTGAATTTGATGGTAAGGTATTAAATCTTGCGCAAATGAAACCCTATCTTGAAAGTAAAGACAGGGATATAAGAATAGATGCCTATAAAAAACAAAATGAATTTTTTAAAGACCATGAAGAAGAATTTGATAAAATTTATGATGCTTTAGTAAAGGTTCGTAACAACATGGCTAAGGCTTTAGGCTTTAAAAATTATGTTGATTTACAATATAAATTTTTATACAGAACTGATTACAATTCAAAAGATGTAAAAGAATATCGTGACTATATTTTAAAAACTTTTACACCATTTGGAGTTGAACTTAGAAAAATTCAAAAAGAAAGAATCGGAATAAAAGATTTTAAATATTATGATTGGACTATTGATTTTAACGAAGGAAATGCAAATCCCATTGGTGATGAAGGGTTTATTGTTGAAAATGCTAAAAAAATGTACAATGAGCTTTCTAAAGAAACTGGCGAATTTTTTAATCTTATGACCTCTATGGAACTTATGGATCTTGTTGCAAAGCCTGGAAAAGAAGCTGGTGGATATTGTACTGGTCTTGATAAGTATAAAGTGCCTTTTATTTTTTCAAATTTTAATGGCACTCAAGGTGACATTGAGGTTATAACTCATGAAGCTGGACATGCTTTTCAAATGTATATGTCAAGGGATTATGAAATTTCTCAATATAGATTTCCAACTTATGAAGCTTGTGAAATTCATTCTATGAGCATGGAATTTTTTACTTGGCCCTGGATGGAATTATTTTTCGGTAAGGGAGTAAATAGATTTAAATACAGACATTTAAAGGGTGCCATAGAGTTCTTGCCCTATGGTGCTACTGTTGATGAGTTTCAACATTTTGTCTATGAAAACCCTGATGTAAGTCCTGAAGAAAGAAAGAAAAAATATCATGAAATAGAAATGAAATATAGACCTGATCTTGATTATGATGATGAGTTTTTAAATAAGGGAACTTTCTGGTTTAGACAAGGTCATATTTTCGCAGTTCCTTTTTATTATATTGATTATACTCTTGCACAAGTTTGTGCTTTCCAATATTTAATTAAAAATTTAGAGGATCACAAAAAAGCTTTTTCTGAATATTTAACTTTATGTAAAGCTGGAGGATCTCAATCTTTCTTTAAACTTATGGAAATTGGAAAAATTAAAAATCCTATGATTGATGGAACTCTTGAAGAAATTATTCCAAAATTAAAAGAAATTTTAAATTCTATTGAAATTTAAAAATAAGCCTGCAAAATTTTGCAGGCTTATTTTTTATTAATATTTAATTGTTTAAATCAAAATGCATAGAAGTAAGAGCTTTTTTTATAGGATTTATTATTAAGGTTACAATAATTGATGCAAATAAAATTTGAATAATATTTCCCGGTATGCTTGCAAGGGGTGCAGCCATACTCTTATACATAATACACTCTCCTATATAATATCCACAGACTTTAATTATAAGAGCAAATATAAAGGCAAGCATAAGTTTCTTAAAAGAAAATTTTTTATGAGTTATCTTTCCCATTCCGAGGCCCATTATAATTCCTGTTATTATTGTTATAGGTGCCCATGCTCCCCAACCTGATGTAATGTCAAAAAGTCCCATGCCAACAGCTCCTGCTATGGCACCTGGTGTAGGCCCAAGTAAGATGCTTGTTATAAAAAATGGAACATTTCCAAGATGTACAAGACCTCCTGTAACTGGTCCTGGAACTCTAACTACCCAAGTAAATAAATAAGTAAGTGCAATGGAAATTGCACAAGTTGTTATAAAACGTGTATTTTTAGTATTCATTTTGTAATCCTCTTTAGTATGTTTTTTAATTCTTCTTTTGTAAATTCATACTCCTTGTTGCAAAAATAACATTCAACATGAGCATGACCATCTTCTTCAATCATTTCTCTTAATTCTTTTTCTCCCAAAGACTCTAAAGAATCTTCAACTTTTTCTCTGGAGCAGTTGCATCTGTAACTTACTTCTTTTTCTTCTAAAATAGAATATTCAATTTCTCCATAAATTTTGTCTAAAATTTCTTTATAAGTAAATTTTTCCAGTAAATAAGTAATATTACCAAGAGAAATAATTGAACTTTCAATTTTTTCTATAATATCTTCTGGACAATCTGGCATAAGTTCGAGGATAAATCCTCCTGCATTTTTAATAGACAAGTCTTTATCTACTAAAACTCCAAGACCAACAGCTGAAGGAATTTGCTGAGAAGTCAAAAGATAATTGGCAAAATCCTCTGCAATCTCTCCGCTAACTAGGGGAACTTGTCCCACATAAGGTTCTTTCATTCCAAGATCCATTGTAACTTTTAAAAGGCCCTTTCCCACAAAACCAGCAACATCAATTTTATTATCACTCTGTCTTATGGGTAAATCAAATTCAGGATTTTCCACATAACCTTTTACATAACCATCATTTTGGCAGGTTGCTACTATTCTTCCTCCCGGACCGTCTCCTGCAATAATTATAGTAAGGGAATCTTCTTTATTCTTTAAGCTACTCACCATAATTGCTGCAGCAGTTAAAGTTCTACCAAGGGCAGCCGAGGCAGTTTTAGATAAATTATGAATTTTTCTTGCTTCTTCTACTAAATCTCCCGTATCTGCAAATTTTGCTTTTACAAATCCGTCTTTTGAAATTGTGCTTATTATTTTTCCCATTTTTTACAAACAAAGGTCATCCTATGAGACCCTTTAATGTCACCCTCTCTCTTATAGTCATTATATTTTTTTATATCAAAGCCCGCTTTTTTTAAATAAGCTTCTACTTTTTTTAAATCATGGGCTTTTTCAATATGTTCCTCAGTAATTCTCTTATACTTATCCTTATCCCTTATAAAAAAATTTACATAATAAGTATTAAGTCTTTTATCTTTATCATAGTAATCTTCCCAAACGTAAAAGGCATTTTCCGATTCATCTACATAAATTTTTTCCATAGATAAAAACTTTTCATGGGTATTTAAATCAAAAATAAATTTGCCTTCCTTGTTTAGGTGTTTATATACATTTTTAAAAATATTTTCTAAATCTTCTGTTTGCAAAATATAATTTAAACTGTCTGATAGACATAAAATTCCATCATAAGTCTTCATCATATTAAAATTCTTTATATCCAACTTATATAGAGGAGCTTTAACTTTATTTCTTGCCATGGCAAGCATATCTTCCGATAAATCAAAACCTTCCATCTCATACTTATCTTCCAGTAGGTCTATAATTGTTCCAGTTCCACAAGCCATTTCAAGAATTGTCTTTCCTTCTATTTCTTCTTCAATAAAGTTTGCAAGTTTTTTATAATCCAAGTCCCACATAAGTTCATCATAAACTTCAGCAAAAGAACCGTAAATCATTTAAGAGCCTCTATAATTTTCTTTAAAGTCTTTCCTGCAGGTTCATGAATTACCACTTGTGCATAGGAATCAAAGGGTGTAGGTTCATTGTTAATTATAATTAAATTTTTAACATATCTTGGCAAGTAATTTACAGGAGAAACTTGCAAGGAAGATCCGATAACTATTAAAAGGTCTGCATCTTCTAAATCTTGTGCCGCCCTTGTAAAATCATCAGGCATCATGTCCCCAAACATTACAACATTAGGTCTTATTACTCCTCCACAATTACATTTAGGTGGAATTATATTTTTTTCTACTTGGTCTTTCATATAAGAAAAGGGATAAACTTTTCCACAAGACATGCAGCTAACATCCCTTGTTTCACCATGAACTTCATAAACATTTGAACTTCCTGCTTTTGTATGGAGATTATCTATGTTTTGTGTAATAATTCCCTGTAAATATCCAAGGTCTTCTAATTCTTTAAGAGCAATATGGCCTTGATTGGGACTTTTGTCATTTAAATCAGATAAAATAACATAGCCCTCAGAATAAAATCTTTTAGGATTTTTTAGCAAAACATCCTTAGATAGAGCTGCCATAGGATCCATTTTTGAGTAATAGCCTGTTTCAGACCTGAAGTCTGGTATTCCAGACTCAGTGGATATTCCCGCTCCTGTTAAGGCAAAAATCTTTTTTGAATTTTTTATTAATTCAACTGCTTTTTCTATAGACATAACTACCTCCTGAAAATTTGAAAGTTATAAACCAAATACAATATTATTTCAGCAAATATAGGAATAAAGCTGAAAAGTTCAATATTTCTAAGGCCCCTGTATTTTTCGCTTATTTCACTTACCCTTCTCTTTTTATTCATGTATTTAAAAATATATCTTATGACAAAAAAACTTATAATACTTGCAAAAGTCAAAACAACTATTGTAAAAACTTCCACACTGCCTATTTCCTTTGAAAAATCTGTTGCAGATAGATATTTAAAAAAGTAGTCATTTAAATATTTAGCAAAGATAATTGCAATTATATTATTTGTAAAATGAGCAGTTATAGGTGCAAAAATCGAACCTGTAAGCTCCATCATGTTTGAAAATAATATACCTAAAAGCAGGGGTGCAATAAAATTTTGTATGTCGAAATGGCTGAGGGCAAAGACGAAAGAACTCATAAAAATGGCAAATTTTCTTCCATAAATATCATAAGAACTTAAAACTGCTCCTCTGAAAAAAATTTCTTCACAAATAGAAGGTAAAAAACATACAAAAATAAAATATTTTTTAATTTCCGACTTAGTAAAAAGATCCATGGAAAAATTATTAAATTCCACAAATTTTGAAATTAAAGTCAAAAATATACCGTTAAATAAAAGTATTATTGGATAAGATAAAATAGTTACTATAATAACTAAAAATAAATCTATAATACTTATTCTATTTATGTTTAAAATACTTTTAGCCCTTCCGCTTAAATTAACAACTATTAAGGAAGGAATAAGAAGGATGAAAACCTCAGTAATAAAAGTTCCCAGGAAAAAATTTTTGTCTTGTATAGAATTTCCTATGGTCAAAAAAAGTATGCCGAAGATAAGACAAAAGATATTGACACTAAAAACATTAAGATACTTTTTATTTGTTTTCATAAGTAAAAATATAAGGAACGTTTCTCATATAGTCCCCGTAGTTAAGGCCATAGCCTACTATAAATACATCTTCAATGGTAAAAGCTACATAATCAGGTTCAATATCTACCTCTCTTCTTGAAGGTTTATTTAAACAAACACAAGATTTAAGACTTTTAGGACCCATCTTTTGAACTTTTTCTTTTACAGCCTTTAGAGTGTTTCCTGAATCTACAATATCATCAACAATTAAAACATCTCTGTCTTTTACACTACTTCTAAGTCCCCCTATAAAATTTACAATACCGGAACTTTTTTCTTCATTTTCATAACTTGTAGTTGTTAAAAAATCAATTTCAAGTTTTAAATCAATATTCCTCACAAGATCAGCAGCAAAAATAAATGAACCTCTAAGAAGAGAAATAACTAAAAGATCCTTATCTTTATAGTCTTCAGTTAAAATTTTCCCAAGTTCAACTACTCTTTTATCTATTTCTTCCTTTGAAAAAAGAATAAGACGTTTTTTATTTTCCATGATTACCCCTTTTTATCTCCCTTATTTCTTTTTGTATATCAATTAAACTCATTTGAATTGTAATTAAAATAATTATTATAATTATTAAGTAAATATCTCTCATAAATACCCCTTATAAAATTATAACATTAAAGACTACTTCTATAAATAAGTTTAAAAAATACCGGCTCTTGCCGGCACTTAAATTTCTTGTCTATTGTTTAATGCAGTTGAAATAGTAACTTCATCATAATATTGAAGATCTCCTCCCACTGGAATACCATATGCAATTCTTGTAGTTTTAATTCCAAGAGGACTTAAAAGTCTTTTTAAATACATAGCAGTAGTATCTCCGTCCGTTGTAGGATTAGTTGCAACAATAACTTCTTTAATTTCCGGATTCGATAATCTTTTTATAAGTTCACTTATAGTCAAATCATCGGGAGATACTCCCCTTAAAGGTTTTATGGTTCCATGAAGGACATGATAAAGACCATGATAAGCACCTGTTCTTTCCATTGCTAAAACATCCTTTGGATATTCTACAATGCAAATAGTAGACGAATCCCTATTTAAATCGGAACATATGCTACAGGGATCCCCATCAGTAAAATTACAACAAATGGAACATCTTTTTGTATTTAATTTTGCATTAATTATTGAATCCGATAATTTTTTTACATTTATTTCATCTAAATCCAAAATATAATAAGCAAGTCTTTGAGCTGTTTTTTCTCCAATACCAGGAAGACCTGAAAGCTCATTAATTAATTCTTCAATAGGTTTTTGACTCATATACCAAGACCCGGAATGTTTAAACCTCCGGTTAATTTTCCCATTTGTTTTGCAGCCTTTTCATCACTTTCCTTTAAAGCTCCATTTACAGCTGTAACAATTAAATCTTCAAGCATCTCTACATCATCTGGATCAACTACGTCCTTATCAAGTTTAATACTTAAAAGTTCCTTTTGACCGTTAACTGTAGCTTCAACAGCTCCCCCTCCTGAGGTAAAACTTGTAGTTTCCTCTTTAAGATTATCTTGCATTTCTTCCATTTGTTTTTGAAGCTTTTGCATTTGCTTCATCATGTTGTTCATATTTCCACCACCGGGAAATCCTTGAAATCTTGCCATTTTTAATTCCTTTCTATATTTTCTTTTCCAAACAAATCATAAAGTTTGTCGATAGCTTTTTCCTTTTCAATGTTTTTTTTAAGTTGAAATTTTATACTTATATCCCTATTAAATTCTTTTTTTAAAATTTTTTCAATAGCCTTAATATTATCGTCCTTATTTATAAGATTATATTGCAAGCTTTTTTCTTCCATAAAATCTATGGTAAGTCTGTCCTTATCTAAATAACAAGAAGATGCTTCTTTTAAGTTTATGGACATTATAAGTAAATTATTTTCTAATGCTAAACTTATGAGTTTATCTAAATCAAAATCTCCATTTTGTGTCAAAACTTCTTCCTGATTTTTTTCTTCCTTTAAATCCTCCTCGGATTCAATAAACATTCCCTCGGTAACTGAAATCTCGTCAAAATCTTCCTCTTGACCTTGAAAACTATCTTCTGCCATAGAATCAAGATAATCTTCATAAGATTTATCGTAAGATTTTTTTTGATTTTCATCTGGAGCTTCAAAATTTGCACTTTGAACTTTTTTTAAATCTTTAGAAGACAGAAATTTTATCTTATTTTCCAAATTTTCAAGGCGACTTAAAAGAGAATCCCCACCATTACAAAGTTCAATTAAAGAAAGCTCTAAAATAATTCTCTTATTAGTAGCAAATTTGCTTTTTTCCTTAGCTGTATTTAAAGAATTTATAATTTCAATAATAAAACCTAAAGAAAATTCTGAAGCTAAATTTAAATAACTTTCCAAATCACTGACCCATAAAATTTCCTTTGGATCTTTAACTTCTTTTGCAATTAATATCCTTCTGAAAAAAGTGATAATTTCATCTAAAAGAACATTTAAATCCCTTCCCTCATCAGATAACTTTGCAACTTGCTTAATAATCTTATCAGAGTCCCTATTTAAAATGCCCCTTGCCAAAGCAAAAAGATTGTCCTCAGTTGTCATTCCTAAAATAGAAATAGCATCCTCATAGGAAATATAATCAGGACTTGAAGCTACAAGTCTATCTAAAAGAGAAACTGCATCTCTCATGGAACCATCAGCAGCATTTGCAATAATTGTATATACTCTTTCATCTATTTGTTTATTTTCTTTTTGTAAAATATCTTTTAAATTTTCAATTATCTTGGGAATAGAAATTCTAACAAAATTATATCTTTGAGTCCTTGATAAAATAGTTTGTGGGACTCTTTCTGGCTCCGTTGTAGCAAGAATAAAAATTAAATATTCCGGAGGTTCTTCTAAAACTTTTAAAAGAGCATTAAAAGCCCCCTTGCTCAGCATGTGCACTTCATCAATAATATATACCTTATATTTTGATTGAGATGGGGGATAAACAACCTTTTCCTTTAATTCACGAATATCATCAACACCGTTATTACTTGCGGCATCCATTTCCACAACATCTAAGTTTGTTCCATTTAATATGGACTTGCAAACTTCACACTCATTGCATGGATTGCCATCAACAGGATGTAAACAATTTACAGCCCTTGATAAAATCTTTGCCATGGAAGTCTTTCCCGTTCCCCTTGTGCCTGAAAATAAATAAGCATGAGAAACTTCTTTATTTTTAACTTGATGCTTAATGGCATTTTTTATATGATCTTGACCTACAATTTCATCAAAATTTTTAGATCTGTATTTTCTATATAGTGCTTGATACATAATTCACCCTTTTTTAATTATAACATATGTATGTGTCTATTAGGCACAAAGCTTCTCTCAAAAAATTTTTTTAAAATTAAAATAATATTTTTTATGCTTTACGTGAAGCATTTTGTTTTTAAATTTTTTATGCTCTACGTATAGCATTTTTTTATGTTTTTTCAATTTATATTTTTTCCACAATTTTTCTTTTTCATTTTTTTATTTTATTTCTATTGATTCGGCTTCGCCGCCGGACCAATAAATTGGTCCCTACATTCGATTGCAGGGATTTAATCTCTTGCAACTTGTTCGCACAAATTTACCCCACATTCCCATGTGGACTTTTGTGGGCTGTAGGGACCGGTTTACCGGTCCGCGTGAATTGGGTGGGAGAACAAACTCGACATTTTTTATAAAATTTTTTTACGCTTCATGTGAAGCATTTTGTTTTTAAATTTTTTCAATTTATATTTAATCTGCATTTACTCTTTCTCATTTTTTATTTTGTTTTAAATCACTCGACTTCGCCGCCGGACCAATAAATTGGTCCCTACATTCACTTGCATGGGTTTATTCTTGTGAAATCTCTTCGCATAAATTTACCCCACATTTCTGTGTGGATTCAAAATTACAATGATTTTTAAATTTTCAATAAATTTGTCCCTACATTGGATTATTTTTTCTTTTGCAATAAAAAAAGACTCTTAAGAGTCCTTTTTTATTGGTTTTTTGTTATTTTAAAATCCTTTTGTTTCTCCGAAGAAGTAATATCCAAGTGGTGTGTAGAATAATCCTTCTATGTTAGGTTTAATCATATGTGGGCTTGTGTAGAAGTAAATTGGTGCTACTATTGCATCGTCTTTTACTGCTATGTCTTCAGCTTTGTGAAGATCTTCAAATCTTTTTGCTGTGTCATTTGTAGTTTTTGCTTCTTTTACAAGTTTGTCAAATTCTGGGTTTGAATATTGTGCGTCATTATTTCCGCCGCCTGTCATCCACATATCAATAAATGACATAGGATCATTATAATCTGCTACCCATCCGTGACGAGCTATATTGTAGTTTCCTTCTTTTCTGTCTTTTAAGAATACATTCCAGTCAGAGTTTTGAAGTGTTACTGTTACTCCAAGTTCTGTTTGCCACATGTTTTGAAGTGCTTCTGCTACTGCTTTGTGTCCTTCTGATGTGTTGTAGATATATTCAATTTGTGGGAAGCCCTTTCCGTCTGGATAACCTGCTTCTTTAAGAAGTTTTTTTGCTTCTTCTACATTTTTAGTGTAATCGTCAGCGTTGATTGAATAGAAATCTCCACCTTTTGTTCTAAAGTCATCTCCATTTGCTCCATCTTTATCGCTTACTCCAGATGGAACAAATCCTGATGCCGGTTGTTGTCCTTTACCTGTTACTTGTTCAACTATAAAGTTTCTATCAATTACAAGACTGAAAGCTTTTCTAACTTTTACATTGTCAAAGGGTGGTTTTGAAGTGTTAAAGCATACGAAATAAGTTCCTACTTGAGGATTGATTTTAAGTTCGCCGTTTTCTATTAACTTTTGAACTTCTTCTGTCGGGACACTTTCTATAAAGTCAAGTTCTCCTGCCCTATATGATGCATAAATTGCATTGTCATCATCTTTTAAGTGGAAGGCTAATTTTTCTGCTGTTATCTTATCTGCGTCATAATATTCTGGATTTTTTTCCATACTTATTACTTGATTGTGTTCCCAAGATGCAAGTTTGTATGGTCCATTTGAAATATAAGTTTCTGGCTTTAAAGTCCATTTGTCATTTCCTTCAACCATATCTTTCCTTAAAGGATATGTTGCTGCGAAAGCACAAATTTCTTCAAAGTATGGTGTTGGTGTGTGAAGTTTAACTACAAAAGTTTTTTCATCCGGTGCTGAAATATTTAATTTTTTAGCATCATATCCATCAACCATATCAAGCATATATTCATAGTCTGCTCCTGTGTTAGGATCTACAAGTCTGTTCCATGAGTATACAAAGTCATTTGCTGTTACAGGTTTACCATCTGACCACTTTGCACCATCTCTTATATGGAAGGTGTAAGTAAGTTTATCATCTGATACTTCCCATTTGTCGGCTTGACCAGGTTTTAATATTGCATTTCCATTTCCATCATTTTCCCATTTAATTAAACCTTCAAACATGTGTTGAATCATAGTTGCACCGTCAAGAGAAGTGTTTAATGCGGGGTCAATTGAGTCTGGTTCAGATGCTATACAAATATCTAATATACCATCTTGTCTTCCTGGTTCTTCTTGTACAACTTTCTTTTCTTCTTTTCCTTTATTTCCTTCCGCTTTTTTGTTGTCAGTTTTTGAACCGCAAGCTGTTAATGCTAGTATTAACGTTAAACAAAGAGCTAATAATTTACCTTTTCTTTTCATAATCTCCTCCTATATTTTATTTATATTATGACAACTTACATAATGACCTTGGCCATATTCACGAAATTCTGGTTCTTCTTCTTTACATATTTTTGTAGCGTAAGGACATCTTTCGTGAAATCTACATCCTGTAGGCGGATTTATTGCCGATGGAATTTCTCCTATTAATTTTATTCTCGATTTTTTTCTATTTAGCTCAGGATCTGCAACAGGTATTGCTGATAGCAAGGACTTGGTGTATGGATGAAGAGGATTTTCATAAAGTTCATTTGCCTCTACAAGTTCTACAAGTTTTCCAAGATACATTACTCCTATCCTATCTGAAATATGTTTTACTACAGATAGGTCATGGGCTATAAATAAATATGTCAATCCAAATTCTTCTTGCATGTCTTGAAGCATATTTACAATTTGAGCCTGAATGGAAACATCCAAAGCTGATATGGGTTCGTCGCAAACTATAAATTCTGGTTTTACTGCAAGAGCTCTTGCAATTCCTATTCTTTGTTGTTGTCCGCCGCTAAATTCGTGGGGATATCTGTTTGCGTGTTCTCTATTTAAGCCGACCCGATTTAATAGTTGACCGATTTTATCTTTTCTGTCTTCTTTATTTTCGTATAAATTATGAATATCAAGAGCCTCTCCTACAATTTCTCCAACTGTCATTCTTGGGTCAAGAGATGCTGAGGGGTCTTGAAATATTATTTGCATTTTTCTTCTTAAAGGAACCATGTCCTTTTTTATATTATTTTCAGAATCATAAATTACTTGTCCGTCATAGGTTATTTTTCCCCTTGTTGGTTCGTGTAATCTTAAAATTGTTCTTCCGAAGGTTGTTTTACCACAACCGGATTCACCTACAAGTCCTAGGGTCTCTCCTTTTTTTATAAATAGACTTACATTATCTACTGCATGGACAGTATTTATTTTTCCGAAACTTCCTTTAACTTTAAATTGCTTTACTATATTTTCACAAACAAGGAGTTTTTCTTCTGATTTTTTCATTTAATTCCCTCCCTGTTTAAATGTAGCCAACATTTTGAATAATGATTTTCTGAAATCTCAAACATGGGTGGTTCTTTTCTAAGGCAAATTTTCATGCAATTGTCACACCTTTGTCCAAATCCGCAGCCTTCTGGTGGATTTAACATGTCTACTGGATTTCCTTCAATACTTTTAAGCCGTTCATCTTCCTTTGAATCAATTCTTGGCATTGATTTTAAAAGTCCCTTTGTATAGGGATGTTGTGGTTTATAAAAAATATCATCAACGCTTCCCTGTTCAACGATTTTTCCTGCATACATAACGCTGACTTTATCACAAATTGCTGCAACTACTCCCAGATTATGGGTTATAAAAATAATGCTCATTTTTGTTTTGTTTTGTATGTCTTTCATAAGTTCCAATATCTGAGCTTGAATTGTTACGTCTAAGGCCGTAGTAGGCTCGTCAGCGATTAAAAGTTTGGGCTCACATATAAGACCCATTCCTATCATTACTCTTTGTCTCATGCCCCCTGAGAGCTCATGAGGGTATTGTTTCATTCTTTTTTCTGGATTTGATATTCCAACAAGTTCAAGCATTTCTACTGCTTTTTTATAAGCTTCTTCTTTTGAAATTTTCTTGTGGACCAAGACTGCTTCCATAAGTTGGTTTCCAATGGTATATACGGGATTTAAGCAAGTCATAGGATTTTGAAAAATCATAGAGCATTTGTTTCCCCTAAAATCTTCCATCTGTTTTTTGTCATAGTCTAAAATATTTTCATTTTCAAAAATAATTTTTCCTGACTTAACTTTTCCCGGTTCTTGAAGCAAGCCCATTATTGAATAGGCTTCAACGCTTTTTCCACTTCCGGATTCTCCAACTATTCCCATTACTTCATTGTAATTTAAATCATAATTTATTCCGTCAACGGCTTTTACTTCTCCCACAGGTGTATAAAAAGAAACTTTTAAATCTTCTATGCTTAATAATTTGTTTTCCATAATTCACCTACTTCTTCAATCTTGGGTCAAGAGCATCTCTCAAGCCGTCACTAAATAAATTTAAACTTAAAATAATTAAACTTAATAAAATTGATGGAATTACCAACCTATAAGCATAGGAGTAAATTCCTCCAAGAGCATCTGCCGCCATGGCACCAAGGGATGTCATAGGGGCTGAAACTCCAATTCCCAAAAAAGATAAAAAACTTTCAAGAAATATTGCCGATGGAATTTGCATAGCAGTCATTACAATTATTTGACCTATACAATTTGGAAAAATATGTCTTTTTATTATTCTCTTTTTACTTCCTCCCAAGGCTCTTACAGCGGTAATAAATTCCTGTTCTTTAAGCATAAGAACTTGTCCTCTTATTATTCTTGCCATACCTACCCAATATAAAAGCCCGAAGACTATAAATATTGAAATAAGTGCCGGCCCTAAAACTCCGACTTTTTTTGCAAATTGGCTTCCGCTATTGTTAACCCAATCTTTTAGGGGTTTATTAATTGCTATTGAAATAAGAATTACTACAAGTACATCAGGCACTGAATAAATAAGATCTAAAATTCTCATCATTAATGAATCAACTCTTCCACCGAAGTAGCCTGAAACAGCTCCGTAAATACTTCCTATTACAAGTACTATAAGTGAGGCGAAGATTCCTACTATAAGAGAAACTCTTGTGCCGTACATAACTCTCGTTAAAATATTTCTTCCTAATTTATCTGTTCCAAAAGGATATTGTAAACAAGGAAATAAATTTTCGTCACCTCTAAACTGAGTTGTATAATCTCCCTTTACAAATAGAGGCCCTAAAAAGGCAAATATTACAACGAATATTAAAAATATTAAACTTACCATTGCAACTTTATTTGCTTTTAACCTTCTCCAGGCATCTTTCCAATAGGATACTGAAGGAGCTTTTGCATAAAAATCTTCCCTGTCTTTTAAACTTGCAGGTTCAAAATCATCAGATGCAAAAGTTATGCCTAAGTCTTCAGGATCTTGTTGTAAACTAAAAAATTTTTGCATTATTGAGTCTCCTTTGTAACATCAATTCTCGGGTCTACAAATTTATATAAAATATCTACTATCAAATTCATTGTTATTACCAAGGCGGCAAAGAAAATTGTTGTCGCCATTATAATTGGGTAATCTCTGTTTATAATAGAATTTACAAAATATCTTCCAAGTCCCGGAAGAGAAAAAACAGATTATATTACAAGAGAACCTGTAATAATTCCCGCTGTTAATGGTCCTAAATAAGTAAGAACCGGTATAAAAGCATTTCTTAAAGCGTGCTTAAATAAAATTTTTCTTGAAGGAACGCCTTTTGACTTTGCAGTTCTTATATAATCTTGATTTATTGCATCAAGCATTGATGATCTTGAAAGTCTTGCTATATAACACATAGGATAAAATCCAAGAGCAAAACAAGGCATAATATAACTTCTTATATTGCTAAGTCCCATAGTCGGTAAAATATGAAGTTTAACCCCGAAAAATACTAACAATAAAGTCGCTGTAACAAAACCTGGCACTGATATACCTATAGTTGTTAATACTCTTAAAAAGTCATCAACTTTTTTGCCTCTATTATATGCTGCAAGACATCCTAAAGGAACGCCCACAAGGGTAGCCCAAATTACAGCTATAATTCCAAGTTTTGCAGAGGTTGGTAGCATTTCTTTAATAATTTCAATTACAGGTCTATTTTTTTGCATTTTTAAAGAAACTCCAAAATCTAATTTAAGAGAATTTTTAAGGTAGTTTATAAGTTGAATATGTGTGGGCTTGTCTAAACCATATTTTTTATACAGGGCAGCTGTAACCTCTGGAGATTGTGCTTTCTCTCCTAAAAAAGGACTTCCCGGTACACTTTTCATAAGTAGAAATGTTATACAAGTTACAACAAGCAAAACAAGAATAGATTGTAAAATTCTTTTAAAAATATACTTTGCCATTTTTACTCCTTTTGTTTTAACTGTTTTTCGCTTTAGTTAAATAAAACTTTCATCCATTATACGCTTTAAAGTTTTATATTGCAAATGATGTAAATCGTTATCTTAATAAATTCTCGTGAAAGTTTTTTCATAAATATAAAAAATAAAAGGGCTTTATTTCCTAAAACCCTTTTATTAAAACCTAATTTTATTTAATTTTAATTTTATTAATAACAAATAAAAAAACATTCCTAAAATTTATATCTTAGGAATGTTTTTTGGTGCCCAGAGCCGGAATCGAACCAGCGACACGAGGATTTTCAGTCCTCTGCTC
>CAMQDG010000009.1 GCA_946999425.1 uncultured Peptoniphilus sp. | reverse complement strand
TCTTTTTGATGTAAGTCTTACACTTTTTTCATTAAAATTTGCACCTTCAAGAAAAACAACTTTAGTTTGAGGAGTAATTTCAGTATCAAAACCACCCATTAAACCTGCAATACCTACTATTCTTTTTCCATCGCAAATAACAATATCATCCTTATTTAATTTTCTTTCAACATCATCAAGTGTCTTTATAACTTCTCCATCTTCTGCTTGCCTTACAATTATTTTTTTATCTTCTAAAGTTTCTAAGTTATAAGCATGAAGAGGTTGACCATATTCAAGCATAACAAAGTTTGTTAAATCAACAATATTATTAATTGGTCTTACTCCACTTGCCATAAGATAATTTTTTAGCCATAGGGGAGATTCTTCAATCTTTACATCTTTTAAAACTCTTCCATAAAATCTTTGGCACTTTTCAGTTTTAACTTCAACTCCATTGAAATAATTTTTTATATTATCAACAGGATTTTCTATTTTTATTTCTTCATTTTTAAGTTTTGTATCAAAGGTTGCAGCAACTTCTCTTGCCATTCCAATAATAGACAAACAATCTGGTCTATTTGGAGTTATTTCAAATTCTATGACTGGATTATTTAAGTCTAAGATTTCTTTTACATCTGTTCCAAGTTTATAATCTTCTCTAAAAATAAAAATCCCATCTCTTGCCTCTTTAGGTATTACTGAAATTTCATAACCTAATTCTTCAAGACTGCAAAGCATTCCGTCAGATTCAACTCCTCTAAGTTTGCCTTTTTTTATTTTTATGCCCCCAGCAAGATTTGCTCCTACCTTTGAAACGGGAACAAGAGCTCCTTCAAAAACATTTTTCGCTCCTGTTACTATTTGCAAAACTTCATCTCCAACATCAACTTGGCAAATAACAAGTTTATCTGCATCTAAATGATTTGTAATTTTTAATATTTTACCAACTACAACTCCACTAATACCTTCAGCTCTATTTATAATTGATTCAACATGAGAGCCTGTAAGTGTTACTTCATCGGCAATTTCCCTTGTAGACTTATCTAAATCTATATAATTTTTTAACCAACTTATGGGTAATAACATGACTCCTCCTAAAATTCTTTTAAAAATCTGATATCATTATCAAACATCATTCTTATATCAGTGATTCCGTATTTAACCATGGCTATTCTGTCAATTCCCATTCCAAATGCAAAGCCAGAATATATTTCAGGATCAATTCCACAGTTTCTAAGAACATTAGGATGAACCATACCGCATCCTAAAAGTTCCATACTCCATCCAGTATTTCCACAGGCAGTACAACCATTACCATGACACTTTGGACAAGTTACATCCACTTCAAGGCTTGGTTCAGTAAAAGGAAAATAGTGGGGTCTAAATCTTGTTTTCATATCATTTCCGAAAAGTTCCTTAACAAATAAATTTAAGGTATGCGTTAAATTGGCAATACTTACATCTTTATCAATTATTAAACCTTCCATTTGATGAAACATAGGAGAATGAGTTGCATCAACTTCATCTGGTCTAAATACTCTTCCAGTACAAATCATTCTTAAAGGAGCACCATGTTCTTTCATAGCTCTTATTTGTACAGGAGAAGTCTGTGTTCTAAGTAAAGTATTTTCGTCAATATAAAATGTATCTGAAAGATCTCTTGATGGATGATTTTCCGGTGCATTTAATAAATCAAAATTATTTTCAACGGTTTCAATTTCAGGGCCGTCATATACTGTAAATCCCATTCTAACAAAAAGACTTTCCAGTTCTTCAAGAGTTTTTATAAGAGGATGAAAATGTCCTACATCAGTTTTGTCAGTTTTTAATGTAATGTCAATTCTCTCATCTATTAATCTTTTTTCCAGTTCCTGAGAAGAAAGTTTTTGTTTTTTCCTTTCAATAAGTTCTTCAATATTTTTTCTTATTTCATTAGCTAATGAACCTATAATTGGTCTTTCTTCCTTCGATAATTTTCCCATTTCTTTTAAAACGAGAGTAAGTTCACCTTTTTTACCTAAATATTTAACTCTTAAGTCTTCAAGGTCTTTTAAATTTTCAATTTTTTCTATTTCAGATGTGGCTACATCTTTTATTTTTAAAAGCTTTTCCTTCATTTTATCCTCCATCACTTAATTAAATAAATTATAGCAAAAGAGCCAATTCATTTCAATTTTATAGAAATTTTATAAGATAATTAGAATCAAAAAAACTCATTGAAGGGGGACTTACAATGAGTTTTTAAAAATTTGTGAATTTTATTAATTAAATCTCTAAATTAATTTCATAATAAAAGGCATTAAAATTACCGTGACAAGACCTGTAACAGCTATGGATAAACCACTCATAGCTCCTTGAATTTCTCCAATTTTTCTTGCTTCAGAAGTTCCTACTGCGTGAGACGAAGTTCCTATTGCAACTCCTTGGGCAGTTGGATTTTTTATCCTAAAAGCCTTAATTATTATAGGAGCAATTACAGCTCCTGTTACTCCTCTTAATACTACAAGTACAGCTGTAATGGCTGGATTTCCGCCATATTCCTCTGATAAAGCAAGGGCTATTGCAGTAGTTATAGATTGAGGAGCACTTGAAATTATTATACTTTTTTCAAATCCTGCCAACTTATAAAAAATCGCTATAAAAAGCATTGCAAGGATTGAACCTAATAAAGTACCTATAAGAATCGGAAATAAATTCTTTTTTAATTCATCAAGATTTTCATATAGATCTACAACCATAGCAACAGTAGCAGGTGCTATGAAAAACATTATGAAATCTCCGCCCTGCTTATAACTTTCATAAGAAATACCTGTAACTTTTAAAAAAAGTATACACAAGGCTATGGAAATCAAAAGAGGATTAGCTATAGGACTTTTTAATTTTTTATTTAACATTTTTCCAATTTCAAAGGTTGCAAATGTTAAGATTATACCAAAATATTTATTATCTAACATTTTTCCTCCCTTGAAGTAATTCTATTATCTTTCCTGTTACTCCCATTGTAATAGCAGTTCCTAAAACTACTAAAACAATAAGCATTAAAGTTTTTCCCTTAATGGCACTATAACTATTAATAATTCCAACTCCTGCAGGAACAAATAAAATAGCTAAATTTTGAAGTATACCATTTGAAGTTTTTTTAACATCATCTGGCTCTATAATATTTAATGCAAAAGCAATAAATAGGTAAATCATCCCATAAACTGCTTCTGGTATAGGAAAGTTTATTATATGCCTTGTTGCAACTCCCAGCATTAAACAAATGCAAAGAATAACAAATTCTTTTAAATAATTCATACTTCTCCTAAAATTTAATTTGCCTTAATTTTTTTAACTTCTTCAATAAATAAGGGTAAAATTTTTGCACAATCCCCTACTATTCCAATATCTGCAATTTGAAAAATCGGAGCATCCTCATCTTTGTTAATTGCCAATATGAAATTGGATTTTTCCATTCCTGAAATATGTTGAACTGCCCCACTAACTCCACATCCTATATAAAGTTTTGGAGAAACAATCTTTCCGGATTGTCCAATTTGTGAACTTTTTGGAAGGACTCCATCATCAATAACAGGTCTTGTGCCTGAAATAGGAGCATTAAATACTTTTGCAAGTTCTTCTACTAAAGGATAGATATTTTCACTACTTGCACCTCTTCCGCAAGTTATAATTATAGGAGCATCTTCAAGATTTACTTGAGCTTCCGTAGATTTAACAACCTCTTTAATTATGGCTTTTAAATCTTTTATTTCGTCAACTTTTTCTTCTATGAAAAGTCCTTTTCCATTTAAATCTTCTCTTTTATCAAAAGAACCGCTTCTTATTGTAATAACTCTGGGAGCTTTTTTTATTTTTGACAAAGTTAAAACTGTTGCACCATATGAGGGAGTAACATAATTAATTTCATCATTTTCAAATTTAATATCCATTACATTTGTAATTGAAACTGTATCAAGACTTGCGGCAATATTTGGGGCTAAATCCTTTCCATCAAGACTTCCTGGAATAAAAATATCTTCAACGTCATATTTTTCAGCAATTTTTACGACTGCATTTGAAAAATCTTCCATATTGTATGAATTTCTTTCTACAAGGACAATTTTATCAGAACCTGCTCCCTTTAATTTTGACATTTCATCTTCAGATAATTTTTCAAAAATTAAAGCTATTGACTCAACAGAATGTTCTTTTGCAATTTTACTTGCCTCGGATAAAGATTCTAAGCTCAATTTTATAGGAGCTCCATCTTTAAGCTCTATATAAGTTAATATATTTTTCATTTTTTCCTCCTATAAAACTTTTTGCTCTTTCATTAAAGTAATTGCTTTTTTTACGCTAACTTCAAGATCTTCTTCATTGATTTTAATACCAGCTTTTCTTTTTTCTGGTTCAAAATCTTTTATTTCTTCAAGAATTAAATCTAAGTTTACAGCAACTTCAATATCTTCAATTTTTTGTCTTCTTGCTGCCATTTTACTTTTTATAGTAGGATATCTTGGTTCATAATTAGGTTTTGAAATTGTAAGAGCACAGGGCATTTTTGTTTCAACTTGTCTATATCCTCCGTCAATTTCTTGCTTTGAAATTAATTTTTCTCCTTCTTTATTAATTTCAATTACAGATGTAACCAAGCCAAGGTCTGATTTATTTGCAAAATAAACTCCAACTTGTGAAGCTTCTGCATCTGTAGTTTCTTTTCCGAAACAAATTACATCAAAAGCACCACATTCTTCTTCCAATTTCTTTATTGCTTCTTTTAAAATTTCTGAAATTCCTTTTGCATCAAGATTTCTATAATCATCATATTTAATTAAATATGCCTTATCTGCTCCAACTGCCAAACAATTTTTTAGGGAATTTTTAACATCTTCGTTGCCAATAGAAACTACAACAACTTGTCCTTCTTCTTTTTCTTTCAATCTTACAGCCATTTCAAGGGAGTAAGTGTCAAAAGCATTTACAACTGTGGTTATCCCTGAAATATCAGCTTTTCCATCTTTTACAGATACTGCTACTGAATCATCTGGAACTTCTTTTATACAAACTAAAATATTCATTATTAACCTCTTAATAGATTATTTGCAACTACAATTCTCAAAACTTCATTAGTTCCTTCAAAAATTTGGAAAATTTTTGCATCACGAAGAAGTTTTTCAACAGGATATTCTCTACTATATCCATATCCTCCAAACATTTGAATTGCATCTTCTGCTACTCTAATAGCAATGTCTGATGCAAAACATTTTGCAATTGCAGATTCTCTATTATAAGTAAGACCTAAATCCATTCTTGTAAGAGCATTTGCAACCATTTGTCTTGCAGCTTCAGTTTTTATATCCATATCTGCAAGTTTAAATTGAAGTGCTTGATTTTTAACTATAGGTTTTCCAAATTGAATTCTTTCATTTCCGTATTTTTTAGCTTCATCAATTCCTCTTTGAGCAATTCCTACTGCAACACATCCTATCCAAGCTCTTGCTTGATCAAGAGTTTTCATTGCAATTGAAAAGCCCTTTCCTTCTTCTCCTATCATATAGCTTGCAGGAATTCTACAATCTTCAAGAACAACATCTGTAGTGTTTGAAGTTCTTATTCCCATTTTATCTTCTTCTTTTCCGGCACTTATTCCCTTAGTTTCTGCAGGAATTAAAAACATGGACATACCTTTTAGTCCCTTTGACTTATCTGTAAGTGCTGTTACACAATAGAAAGATGCAACGGCGCCATTTGTTATAAAGCACTTTCTTCCATTAAGAACATATTCATCTCCATCACGAACTGCAGTAGTTGTTCCTGCTCCTGCATCTGAACCTGCACCAGGTTCTGTAAGACAAAATGCTCCCATACCTCCAGCCATTAATGTATTTGCAACATATTGTTTTTGTTCTTCTGTTCCTGCAATTAAAACAGGTTTCATTCCAAGTCCTGAAGCTGAAATTGTAATTGCAAATCCAGCATCAGCCTTTGCCATTTCTTCTATAAGTGCAGCAACATCAATTCTTGAAAGTCCTGGTCCGCCATATTCTTCTGGAACTTCAAGAACAAAATATCCTTGTTCTTTTGCTTTTTCGTATAAGTCTTTAGGCCATTCTCCGGTCCTATCAGCTTCTTTACAAGTTTCTATTACTTCTTTTTCGCAAAAATTTTTAACGTCTTCCAATAAATCTTTTGCTTCTTCTGAAATTAAATATGCCATAATTTACCACCTTTATATTTTATTATTTTAAAATTAGATAACTTTTTTACAATTTTTATTAAATAACCTTATCGGGATTTAAAATTAAGTTAGGGTCAAATACTTTCTTAATTCCTCTCATTAATTCAGTATTTACATCTCCCTCAAAAATATTTAAGAATCTTTTTTTACCGAAGCCTATTCCGTGTTCTCCTGAAATTTGTCCACCAAATTCATAAGCTTTTTTGTAAATATCATTCATAAAAATTTCAACTTGTCTTAAAAATTCTTCTTTTTCCATTTCGTTTGAGCAAGCGTAAATGTGCAAATTTCCATCTCCAGCATGTCCAAAACTTTTAACTTCAAAGTCAAAATCTTTTCCTTTTTCATTTACATATTTTATATAAGCTGCAATCTTGTTAATAGGTACAACTACATCACACTCATCTAAAAGTTTTGTTTGAGCTTCTATTGCTTCCAAGAAAGAAGATCTTGCAGCCCAAGCATCTTTAATTTTAGATGGGGTATCTGCTACAAGGACATCTATTGCTCCTGCATCTAATAAAACTTCTGCAGCTTGTTCAATAATATCGTTTAAATCATCTGCGTTTTCACCGTCAAAAGTTATTAAAAGATATGCCCCTATATCAATTCCTTCGATTGTCTTAGGAAAAGTTGATTTTCCAATATAAAGTTCAGAAAGATTTACAATTTCTTTTTCCATAAACTCTATAGCTTGTGGATTTAAGTAAGCTTTAAATAATTTTGGAATTGTTGAAATACAATCATCTAAATTTTCATAAGGAACTATTAGTGAAATAGTTTCTTTAGGAGCAGGAATAATTTTAAGAGTAAGTTCAGTAATTATTCCAAGAGTTCCTTCAGAACCAATCATTAAATCTTTTAAAGAGTAGCCTGTTGAAGTTTTAGATACACATGCTCCAAAATAAGTTATTTCTCCATTTGGAAGAACAACTTCCATTCCCCTTACATAATTTCTTGTAGTTCCATATTTTACAGCTCTCATGCCACCTGCATTTGTAGAAACATTTCCACCTAAGGTTGCAAACTTTTCACCTGGATCCGGCGGATACATGTATCCCTTGCTTAAACAATCCTGAGCAAGATCATTTAAAAGCACTCCTGGTTGAACCTTTACTACCATGTTTTCTTCATCATATTCCAAAATTTTGTTCATGGTTTGCATATTAAGCATTACACCACTATTAATGGCAACTCCAGCTCCTGTAAGTCCTGTTCCTGCACCTCTTGGAACAACAGGAATTAAATTGTCATTACAAATTTTTACAACCTTTGAGACTTCTTCAGTTGATTTTACATCAACAACAAGTTCTGGTCTTCCCTCGCCATAAATTGGCATTTCATCATGAAAGAAATCAACATTAATTTCTTCGCCGACATAAACTTTACCACTGATAGCCTTTTTGATTTGTTCAACTATCTCTTCTGTAACAGAATTATAATTAGCCATGTTACCTCCCACAAATTAAAAAATAAATTTTTCTTGTATATATTATATAATTTTAGATTTTAATTTTAACGTTTTCATCTTTGACAAGTCTTGAATAATATGTACATTTATTGACTTTTAGTCAATAAAACAATATAATTTTCTTATCTTTATTTAGGAAATATGGGAGGTTTTTTATATGTTACCTTATAAGCAAGTTTTTAAAACTTTAACTAATTTAACAAATACTAAGCTGTCAAGCATAGCTTATTCTTTAGGCTATGATGTATCTTATATAAGTAAATGGAACAGTGGAAAAAAATTGCCTTCTTATAAAAACATTTCTGAAATTAATGGAAAACTTTCATCTATATTTTCCAAATCCCTAATAAAAGAAAAAAAGGTCCAAGAATTTTTAGTGACCTTTAATATAAAAAATTCTCAAATTTTAAAAGAAAATACCGAAAAATCTTTGGAAGTAATGATTTATAAATTATTAAATGATTCCTACGACTATACAAATACAGATTCTTATTTGGAAAGTCCTTCAAATACCCATTTTATTTTTAAAAATAATAATGTTGAAAATGAATTTAAAGATATTTTTGAAAAACTCATTCTTGAAAATGACCATCTTGACATTTGGGCAACTTTTGACATATTAAATTCCAATTCAAATCTTTTATTTAATGTCATAAAAAATACAGCTAAAAAAAATAATGATATAAATCTGCATTTACTTTGCAGTAAAGAAAATCTTCATAAAATAGATATTTTAAAAACAATTACAGAAAACTCTAAAATCAATATAGAACTTTACCAAAACAATAAAGATATAAATTACAACTTAATTTTAATTAAGGATAAAATGTATATGCTTTTAAACAATGAAAATGAGGATTTCTTTACAATAACTTATGGAAGTGAAATGGAAACTCTTTTTGAATTTTCAATTTACATAAATAATTTATTTAAAAATTTCAAAAAAATTATAAGTTTATCTTCACCAGAGCAAATGGTAAAGACAAATTACAGGAAATATTTTTATTCAGATAATGAGTTTTTATTTCTGTCAAACTTTGGTTTTGAATTTTTAATGCCCAATACGCTTATTGATAAAATTTTAAATTCTCTTGATCCTGAAGATGAAGTAAACAGACCTGAAATCTTAGATATAAAGTTTTTATGGGATAAACTTTTTATAAACTCAAAAATAGACTTTATAATTACAAGAACTGCTCTTATAAACTACTTTGAAACGGGAGAAATTTTATACTGTTCTAAAAATCTAAAACTTAATTCTCAAGATATAAAAGACCAATTTAAAAATATAATTTTTGCTATGAAAAACAATAAAAATATTAACTTTTATATTATTAATGACGAGCGATTCTTAAAACCATCAGGTCTTGATAAGTTTAACTTTTTCGCAAATGAAAATAATATGTATTTTAAGAAAGTAAATTTAAAATCGTCACTTTCCCCTATTTCTATAGTAAGCGATGTAAAAATTCACAAAAATATATCTGAAATTCTTCACAAAATGATAGAAAGCTCTTGTTGTAAAAAATATAATGCTTCCGACATTGAAAAAGTTTTTCAAAAGTATTGGGATGTATTTTATAAGATTCCAAAAAAATAAAAGCCTATAAAGGCTTTTTTTATTTATAAATAAAAAAAGGACTGTAAAATTTTACAGTCCATGGAGGCGACAACCAGATTTGAACTGGTGATAAAGGTGTTGCAGACCTGTGCCTTACCACTTGGCTATGTCGCCTTAACAATATAAATCTTACCATACCGATAAAATCTTTTCAAGAAAAATCTTTATAATTTACTTATTTTAAATTTATTTAATATAAAAAAGTCGGATCAAGTCCGACTTAAATTAAAATCAATATTCTTTCTTAAAGACTCATTTAAAGAAATAAATAAGCCACTATAAATTGGAATTGAAATAATTTGTTTTATGAAGGCTTTTGCCGCATAGTAATAAAATGTATTTTTTCCAAATAATATAGCTTGAAAAAATGGTGCCATAATTACAGAAGTGATCATTTGACCTATAAAAACTCCAATCAAAACCGGCAAAAATCTGTAGTTAGGATATTTTTCTTTAAATAATCTTGTAACCATAACAGGAATAAATCCTGTAAGAGCACTTGTAAGTGTAAACACTACATTGTACCCACCTGCTGAAGGCCTTACTATAAATGCCAAAATATCTGATAAACCTCCAACTATAAATCCGTTCACTGGACCAAGGACAAGTCCGGAATAAATAATCGGAAAACCACCAAAAGATATGCTTCCAAAACGCATTGTGTTAATTACAACGCTAAGAGCTATAAATACGCTCATATAAGTTATTGTTCTTGTGCTTCTGAATTTAGTAGATTCTTCTTCAATTTTAATTTTCGAAATAAAGTATGCTATAATTCCAATTGCTATTACAATTATAATACCATATTTAACCAAAAAATTATGATAGTTTTCTACTAAGGGCTTTAGCTTTTCAAGTTTTTCAGCTTTCATTTTTCCAAATATAGGATGAGTTATTTGTAAAATAATCCCTATTGCAATGGAAAGTGATGCATAAAAACCAGCCCATTTTTCTTCCGACAGTCTTGCAGCAAATAATACAAGTATAAGTGCCGCAACAAGACCTAAGTAAACCTTAGGAGACCCCAGTGTTATTGTAGCTACAGTCATAGTTAAAAACACTGAAAGTCCATACATAAAAATTTTTAAAATAGTCTTCATTTTACCCTCCTTAAAAAAGCCTAAAGAGGAAAGTGAACGCGATTATAGAAGGCGAATTGCTATGTAAAGATCAACGTCCCATATCTTTACTCTATCTATAACCTACCCTTTAGACAAAATTAGACTAAAGGTATTATAACAAAATAAATTCTATATAAAAAGTAAAAACACATCCAACGGGATGTGTTTTTTATTTTAGGTATTAATTATGGGATGACTTTTAGTCATGGAATAATTATACCACTATTAAAATTTTTTTCAATAAATTATGTTACTTTATTTCTTTTTTGACTTATACCTTGTTTGAGAATTTAAAATTTTCTTTCTAATTCTAAAACTTTGAGGAGTAATTTCTATAAGCTCATCATTTTCAATAAATTCTAAGGCTTCTTCTAAGGTCATATGCTTTGCAGGAGATAATTTTAAAGCCTCATCAGAACCAGATGCTCTTACATTTGATTGTTTCTTTGTCTTTGTAACGCTTACTTCAAGTTCAACTCCCTTTGGTGATTCTCCCACAACCTGTCCTTCATAAACTTCATCTCCCGGTTCAACAAAAAGTGTTCCCCTGTCTTGTGCATTATGAAGACCGTAAGCTGAAGCAGTTCCAGTATCAAAAGATACAATTGATGCATCAACCCTGCGAGGTATATCGCCTTTATACGGCTCATAGGAATCAAAAATTGAATTTAGTATACCATTACCCTTAGTGTCAGTTAAAAACTCGCTCCTGTAGCCTATAAGACCACGTGCAGGTATCCTAAATATAAGCCTTGCGTATCCACCAGAAGGTTCTTGCATAGTTACCAGTTCCCCTTTTCTTCTGCCTAATTTTTCAATTACACTTCCAACAAAATCATTTGAAACATCTATTGTAACTATTTCCATAGGTTCCATTTTTTTACCATCAACTATATGGAAAAGTACTTCCGGTTTTGAAACTTGAAATTCATAACCTTCCCTTCTCATATTTTCAATTAAAACAGAAAGATGAAGCTCTCCACGTCCTGAAACCTTAAAAGAATCTGTTTGATCAGTATCTTCAACCCTTAAAGACACATCTGTTTGAAGCTCTTTGTAAAGCCTTGAACGTATTTGCCTTGAAGTTAAAAACTTTCCTTCTTTTCCAGCAAAAGGAGAATTATTTACAGAAAAATTCATAGAAATTGTAGGTTCTGAAATTTTTACAAATTCAAGGGGTGTAGGATCTTCAAGACTTGTTATAGTATCCCCTATATTTATTCCTTCAATTCCTGTTACAGCAACTATAGATCCACTTCTCGACATATCTGTTTGAACCCTATTAAGTCCTTCAAATTCATAAATATTTGAAATTCTAACTTTTTCTTTTCTCTTTTCATCTAAAGCATTTACAATAAAAGCAGAATCATTAGTTGAAATAGTACCCCTTTCAAGACGGCCTATACCAATTCTTCCCACATAATCATTGTAGTCAATAGTTGAAATTAAAAGTTGGAAAGGAGCATCATCATTAGATTTTGGTGCAGGAATATAATCAATAATAGTTTTAAATAAAACTGACATATCTTCCCCTTGTTTATCTAAATCAAGACTTGCAGTGCCTTGCTTTGCAGAAGTGAAAACAAAAGGACATTCAAGAATTTCTTCGCTCGCTCCAAGTTCTATAAACAAATCCAAAACCTCATCAATAACAACTTTAGGTCTTGCATCAGGTCTATCTATTTTATTTATACAAACAACAACAGGCAAATTAAGTTCAAAAGATTTTTTTAAAACAAATTTAGTTTGAGGCATAGGACCCTCAAAAGCATCAACTAACAATACAACACCTTGAACCATTTTTAAAACACGTTCAACTTCTCCACCAAAATCAGCGTGTCCAGGAGTATCTATAATGTTAATTTTTATTCCATCTTTCATAACTGCCGTATTCTTAGAAAGAATTGTAATGCCTCTTTCTCTTTCAATATCGTTTGAATCCATTACTCTTTCTTGAACAGCTTGATTTTGCCTAAAAACCCCTGATTGCCTTAACAGAGCATCTACAAGAGTTGTCTTACCATGGTCAACGTGAGCAATTATAGCAATATTTCTTACATCATCTCTTAATTTCATATTTCCTTCTTTCTATAATTTTAAATTTATAATAAATTACAAAATTTTATTTACTAATAATACTTAGCTATTTTACATTTTATAAATTGTTTTGTAAACAAAAACAATAAAAAAAGCTCTAATTAGAGCTTTTTTTTAACAATAACTTCATTATTATTAAGAACAAGGCTATCTGTTAAAGCCTTTACTAATAGAAGTCCTCGTCCAGAACATTTAAGATTTTTAAAGTCATAGTCATTAAAATTATAAGTTATGCCACAGCCTTCGTCTTTAACTTTAATAACTATTGAATCTTTAAGAAGATTCACACTTAAGTACACATTTTTTAAACAATCTTTATTATTGCCATGTAATACGCTATTTATTATTAGTTCATCTAAAATTAATTTAATGTCAAACAATGTGTCCTGATTAAAAATGAAGTTATTCAAATCAAACATCATAGAATCCAAAAATGGTTTAACCTTGTTCAAATCACTGTTGACGGAACCTCTAAACTTATAAATTAAATCCATGAAACCCTCTCCATCTATGTTTTTAATACCCCTCATTTATAAAATAAAACATGATTTTTTACAAAATAATTGTGTTTTCAAAACTTTATTTTTATAAAGCCTTGTTTACAAAAGTTTATGTCATTGCTATACTTAACTTATAATAATCTGAAAGGAGATTTAGCTATGCAAAAATATGAATGCCAATTATGTGGATATATTTATGATCCCGAACAAGGCGATGAAGATAACGGCATTAAAGCCGGAACACCTTTTGAAAACCTTCCTGAAGATTGGGAATGTCCACTTTGCGGAGCTTCAAAAGATGATTTTGAACCTGTAGAAGAATAATTAATATTCTAAAGCCCTTTTTAGGGCTTTTTTTATTTTGCAATTTTTAAAATTTATTTGCAATAAAAAAAGACCTGTTTAACAGGTCTGGTCGGGATGAAAGGATTTGAACCTTCGACCCCATGCACCCCATACATGTGCGCTACCGGGCTGCGCTACATCCCGCCGTAAATAAAATAATATAATAAGTTCAAGGATAATGCAAGTATATCTTTTCAATTTTTATATTAAAAAAGAAGTAATTAAAATCCAATTAAATTACTTCTTTTTTTAATTTTATTTAACTTTTATTTTTCAAAACTTAAAATTGCATTTTTTATATGGTCTTCATCAATTCCATAATATTTAAAAACTTGTGAACCTGGTCCTGATTGGCCAAATTCATCAATTCCTATATTAATTCCGTCAAGACCTGTATATTTTTCCCACCCAAATGTGCTTGCAGCTTCAACTGAAATTCTATTTCTGCAAGATGAGGGTAATATCATTTCCCTATACTCTTTTGTTTGAGCTTCAAAAAGTTCTCTTGATGGCATGGATACAACTCTTACTCCATCAAAATCTTTTGCAGCCTTAATTGCAAGTTCAACTTCAGATCCTGTTGCAATTATAATAGTTTTTAATTCTTTTGCCTCTTTCTTTATAATGTAGGCACCTTTTTCACTATCAAGAGAGGAGTTTAAGTTAGGAAGTTTTTGTCTTGATAGTATTAAGCAAACAGGAGTCGATGTTGAAGAAAGGGCTACTTTCCACGCAACAGCAGTTTCCTTACCATCACAGGGCCTAAATACTATGGTGTTTGGAATACTTCTAAGCATAGGTAAATGTTCTATAGGTTGGTGAGTAGGTCCGTCTTCTCCTACTCCTATGGAATCGTGGGTTAAAATATAAATATTCGGAATTTGTTGAAGGGCTGAAAGTCTTATAGCACCTTTCATGTAGTCTGAAAAAACTAAAAAAGTTGCTCCATAAGATTTTAAGCCTCCATGTAAAATTATACCGTTACTTATTGCAGCCATTCCATGTTCACGAACTCCGAAATTAATATTATTTCCCATGGAATCTTCTACTGAAAAATTATTTGAATTTTTCATATTTGTATTGTTAGAAGGAGCAAGGTCTGCACTTCCTCCAAATAAATAGTTTACTTTTTCTGCAATTCTATTTAAACATTTTCCTGAATAAGCCCTTGTTGCAAGATCTTCATCAAATTTATAATAATCTTCATCTTCAAAAATGCTTAAATCAAATTTTCCATTAAAATTATCAACTAATTCCTTATATTTTTCTGGATACTTTTCTTTGTAAAGTTCCTCGGTTCTCTTCCAAGCGTCGTAATTTATGGATAAATTTTTAATTTTTTCTTGGAAATTTTTTCTAACTTCTTCCTCTACATAAAAATCTTCATCGGGAAATCCAAAAAATTCTCTGGTTTTTTTAATATTTTCAAGTCCCAAAGGAGCTCCATGAACTTTTGCATTGCCTTGTACTGGAGATCCGTACCCTATTGTTGTATTTATTTTAATTATTGTAGGTCTCTTATCTTTTTTTGCTTCCTCAATTTTTTCAGAAATTTCTCTTAAAGAATTTCCATCCTTAACTTCTAAAGTTTGCCATCCCAATCCTTCAAACCTTTTTAAAACATCTTCTCTAAAAGCTAAGTCCGTATTGCCTTCAATAGTAATTTTATTTGAATCATAAAGAACAATTAACTTCCCTAAGGATAAGGTTCCTGCAAGAGAACAAGCTTCGTTGGAAATTCCTTCCATTAAATCTCCATCACCACAAATAGCATAAGTGTAATGGTCTATAATTTTATATTCAGTATTATAAATTGCAGCTAAATGCCTTTCAGCCATGGCCATTCCCACTGCCATAGATATACCTTGTCCCAAAGGACCTGTTGTAGCTTCAACTCCTTTTGTGTGCTTATATTCAGGATGTCCTGGAGTTAATGAACCCATTTGTCTAAAATTTTTTAAATCTTCTATACTTAGTCCGTATTGGAATAAATGTAATAAGGAGTAAAGCATTGCACTGCCATGTCCCGCAGACAAAATAAACCTGTCTCTGTTAATCCACTTTAAATCATTTGGATTGTGATTCATATGGTTTGCCCAAAGTTCATAAGCCATTGGAGCACAGCCTAAGGGTAGTCCCGGATGACCAGAATTTGCTTTTTGAATTTGGTCAATTGACAACATTCTTATAGTATTTACTGAGCGTTCTTCAATATTCATTTTTCCTCCTCATTTTACAGAATTTTTATCAAATAAAATATTTAAAATAAACTTTGGAATTGCCATTTGTCTTTTAATTCTCGATGGTTCACTTAAAAGTCTATAAAGCCATTCAAGATTTAACTTTATAAAAATTTTAGGGGCTCTCTTACTATTTCCCGAAAGAATATCCATAACTCCCCCATTCCCAATAATAATTTTGGAATTTATTTTATCTTTATTTTCTTCAATCCAAAGCTCCTGCTTAGGAAAACCCAGACCTAAAAAAATTACATCAGGCTTAAGTTTATTTATTTCCTCAATAACTTTTTTTTCTTCTTCATGACCTGGCATCCCTAAATGTGTTCCTTTAAAATATCCATGATGATAGCCCTTTATATTTAAAGCCGGAAATTTTATTTTAATATTTTTAGCAGCTTTCTCACTTATTCCAGGTTTACCCCCTAAAAGATAAAGAGAATATCCATTTTCCTCAGCAATTTTTAAAAGTTCCATAGATAAATCAAATCCGGTTACCCTTTCCTTTAAAGGCTTTTTTCTGATTTTAGACCCATAAATAAGTCCAATCCCATCAGGAATAACCAAGTCTGCACTATTTACAATATTTCTAATATTTTCATGATCTTTCGCTGCCATAACAATTTCAGTATTTGGTGTTATAACAGTATGAAGTCTGTCTTCCTTTAAAAAACTTTTAACAATATCAGAAGCTTCATTAAAAGTTATATTATTTATATTAACTCCAAAAATATTTACATAATCCATTTTTCACCTAATTTAAAATTTTTGCAACCGCTAAATTGTGTTTAGAAGTTAAATTTAAAAATTTCCCAAGATTTGAAATAGTTTCTTTTCTTAAATAGTCTATATCAGATAGAGAAGACAATATTTCCTCTGCCAACTTTTCTCCATCAAAATCTTCCACATGAAAGTTTGTAGGTCTTTTAAGCTCTCGTAAAAATCCATCAATCTTAGGATCATAAGATATACCTATGGGATAAACTCCCATTAAAGTTGAGAAAATCAAGCCATGAAGTCTCATGGAAACCATTAAATCCATATTGCCTACAAGGGATAAATATTCATCAACATATAAGTAATTTTCAACTAAGAAGATATTTTTGTAATCAATCTTAAGTATATCATAAATTTTCCTGGCAATTTCAAGATCAACATGATAATAAAAGGGAATTAAATAAACATCAGTGCTATTGTCCTGTAAAATAATTTTTAAAGCTCTTACAGCTTCTTCAATTGTCCTTTGGCCATTATCTTTCCAATTAATAAAATTGGCTCCAATTTTTTTTCTATTATTATTTGGATTTAAAGAATCTATAATTTTTTTTCCACTTTCAAGAGAAGGCTTTTCAATTCCAAAAACCGTATCAGTTGTAACTAAAATATCTTTTTTTACTCCTAAGTTTATAAGTTCATCCCTACTTTTGTTATCTCTAACATTAATAAAATCAACCCTATTTAAAATAAATTTTGTTAAAAATCTATTTAATTTTAAATTTATAGGTCCTATGCCTTGAGAATAAATAAAGACTTTTTTTCTAAAAATCTTGGCAATAAAAATAATAAAAAGGTAATAGAGAATACTTCTTTTGCTTGTAACATCCTGCAAAAGAGAACCTCCCCCTGAAATCAGCATATCACAAGTAAAAATGGCTTTTAAAACTTGAAAAACATTGGATCTATCTTCAGCTTCTACCCTATATTTTAATTTTGTCCAATCTGGATTTTTGCTTAAAACAAGAATTTCAGAATCTGTAACAGCTCCAACACCGTCTAAAAGCCCTTTTAAAATAGCTTCATCACCTATATTATTGTAACCGTAATAACCTGAAACAACTATTTTACTTGTCAAGTCTTTCATATCCCCTTCTGGCAATTTCATAAATTAAAACAAAAATTAAGGCAACAAAGATTGAAAAAATAAATTCAATTCCTATTCTCATAAAAGAAACTGAAATCGGAGTTCTTATATGAGAAAAAGTATTTACAATATCTGCCTGCCCAATAGTAATTAGAACTACAAGGAAAAATTCCATAAACTTTCCTTTTTTCTTATAAGCTAACCAAATCATACTTATTACTGCAGGATATCCTAAAAGAACAGCCTTTGTTCTTGGTCTTGCAGGAGTATATTTTTCAAGAGCATTTCTAAATAAAACTTCTATTCCCGGAATTTTTGTGCTGGAATTTCCTCCCCTTAATAAGAAAATACCAAGAAGCCCAACTAAAACTCCAAATAAAATTGCCTGCCACATTTTAATATTGGAAGCTAAAAAATTGTTAATTTCATGAACACTTAGTTTATTATCACTCTTATCTCTTTTATAACCTATAAAATATAAGAAAAATAAAACAGATAAAAGAATAGGTAAAAGTTGCGAAATCTTAACTCCCCTAAAAATTACAAGTTCCAAAAGATGATTTGTTCCCGCCAAAAAAGAAACCTCATATAAGGCACCTATCATGGTAATTAAAATAGAAACAAATAAAACCTTAATTCCTCTTAAAAATATATTAAAGTCCGATCTTATCTTCTTGTCATTTTTAAAATCATTATACTTTTTCAAACAATAAGACAAACTTAAAAGAGGAAAAATTATAATTCCTCCCAGATTAAACAAACTTTCCCCAAGAGAAGTCATCTTATTCAATATGAAAAATAAAATTGCAAGTAAAGTTCCAAACCCAAAAAATGCAGCCTGAGCAAAAATATTTAAATTAAATAAAAAGTTAAGGAGAACAAGTCCACCACCAACAACTCCTAAAGCAGCAGGAGTTTTCATAAAGTTTCTTGGGGCCCACTCATCCATTCCCCTGGCACTGTCTAAAACAAAGCCTCTTTTTTCAAGTCTGTTTATAGCATTATTTATAACATTTGAATAAGCTTCAATGTCTACTATTATTTTATCATTCTTTACAAAAGGCTTAACCATTACACTGGCAATATTTCTTTCAGAAATTGCCCTATAATAAACATTTGTTATTTCTTCCCCATTGTGATGGCCTCTAACCTTATAATCATACTCCGATTGAATATAATCCCAAGTTGAAAACATTCTGAGTTTTTTCACATCACTTCTTTTAATATAGGGAGAAATACCGTCAGATTCAAGATGTCCTCTTTGATTTGAAGCTTCAATCAAAGCAATAGCTATATTTCTTTTATTTAAACCCTTAATAAAATCATTTACGATTTCAGAATCCTTTTCAGTATCCTTAAAACTTTCCCTCCCTGCAAAAACAAGATAAGTTTGTTTTTTATCCTTGGGAATTTGATCTAAAGTTTCAAAAAACCTATTAAGAACAAATCTTTCATCTTGATAATATTCGTTAATACTCGGTCTTAATAAAACTTTTATACCGTCAACCTTATAAATTTCTTCCAGATAATCCGGATAAAAACCAAGGCCTATAAATTCCAACATAGAAAAATCATTTCCGCCCTTTCCCACAGGAAGACCGAAAGAATCATAAAGCTTTTCTTTTGATTCAACAAAATCGGAAGGACGGCCTTCAATTAAAATTTCATTTTCAGAAATATAATTTATATTTCTCTTTTCCTTTAAAGACTCAAGCCCCTTAACAATAAAATCAATAACTTTTTTATCACCCTTAATTCTAAGATCTTTTCCTTCCAAAGAACTTATAATATTAATTTCCGGGTCACTTTTTAAAGCATCAATAGTTGTCTCATTAAGAGCTATTGTTTTTATTCCCGTGGAAGGAAACTTTTTAAAATATTCCTCTTTATCCATATCGCTTAAATTTGCAATACTTGAAAGATCGTAAAAATCAAAAGCAAATTCAAAATTTTTATAATCTTCTTCTATTTGAAGTCTCTTTTTTACAAAATAGGAAGAAAATAAAAGTCCAAAAGCAATAAACAAAATATATATCAGATTTTTCTTAAAAAACTTATTTTTTATCATAGTATCTCCTTTAACTCTTAGCTTTTCACATTATACTATGAAAAATGAAAATTATAAATAATTTAAAAATAAAAGGCTTAATAATAGCCTTTTTAAAATTTAATTTAAAAAATTTAAAATGGGTATTATAATAATATAAACAATTTATAAGGGTGAATTATATGAAAGAAAAATTTATAAAATTTATGACAGGCAGATATGGATTTGATGACTTAAATAGGTTTCTCTCCTGGCTTGTGTTTTTATTAATAATTATAAATTTTTTTATTAAAAAAAGTTTTTTAATTTCCATAGCAATAATACTTTTGTTTTTTATGTATTTTAGAATATTATCCAAAGATATACAAAAAAGATACCTTGAAAATCAAAAGTTTTTAGAAATTACAGGACCTTTCAGAAAAAAAATAAATTTAACAAATAGAAAATTTAAAGACAGAAAAACTTATAAGTATATAAAATGTCCCGCTTGTGCTAAAACTATGAGAGTTCCAAAGGGTAAGGGAAAAGTCCTTGTAACTTGTCCCAACTGCAAAAATAAAATGGAAGTAAGAACCTAAAAATTTTTTAAAAAAGTGTTGACAAAAGTTTATTTTTTATTTACAATAACTTTTGTACTCATGCGGGAATGGCGGAATTGGCAGACGCGCTAGACTTAGGATCTAGTTCCAACGGAGTGGGGGTTCAAGTCCTCTTTCCCGCACCAAGTAAAAAGAGTCGAGATTATCTCGACTCTTTTTTTTATTAAATTTTTAAATTGATTTAAAATAAACCATTATTAATATGACATCCTCTAAAACTTTCACGCCCTCTTACAAGTAACTGTAAATAATTATTTTGGCTTTTCTTTTTTTTCAAAAAATTTATAATTATCAACTTTTATTTCCTGTGTTATACTTTTATAGGGAGGTAGTTATGGATTTATCAAATAAAATATGTGCCATTAAGGACTATCCTAAAGAAGGAATAATTTTTAGAGATATTACTACACTTTTAATGGACAGGGATGCTTTTAAGGCGTCTATAGATCAATTGTCCGAAAAATTAAAAGATAAAAAAATTGACAAAATAGTCGGTATAGAAGCAAGGGGTTTTATTTTCGGTGCTGCTGTTGCTTATAAAATAGGTGCAGGTTTTGTTCCTGTAAGAAAGCCCGGAAAACTTCCTAGGGAAAAAGTTAGTGCTGAATATGAACTTGAGTATGGAAAAGATAAGGTTGAAATGCATTTGGATTCTATTAAAAAGGGTGAAAATGTTGTTATAATTGATGATCTTTTGGCTACCGGTGGAACTTCCAAGGCTACTGCTCAAATGGTGGAAAAACTTGGTGGCAAAATTCAAGGTCTTTTATTTTTAGTTGAGCTTATAAGTGAAGGTTTAAAGGGACGTGAAAATTTAAAAGACTATCCTGTAGAGTCTTTAATAAAATATTAAAAAAGAGTGTCTTTATTGACACTCTTTTTCTTTTACATCAAATTTTCTTTTTATGGCTTCTATATTTACTCTGTAAAAATTAAAAGTCCCCAGTGCTAAAAGTTTTTTGTTTTCGTCTAATATTTCTACTTCAATAATGTTATTTTTCATTCCACTGCTTACATATTTTGAATGAGCATAAACCGTTCCACCTTTGACATTATTTACAAAATTCATGGATCCTTGTAAAGTTACGGATTCTTTTCCATCGCTTGCAAGTAAAAGACCAGCTGCTGTGTCTGCTAACATAAAAAATACTCCTCCATGAAATATCCCATATCCGTTTATGTGTTTGTCTTCCCCTACCATTTTAATTATTAGTCCGTCTTTTTCTTTTTTTACAAAGGAAATATTGTTATTTTCAATAAAGGGTCCTTTTAAATATTGTGATTCTTTTTCTTCTTTTTCTATTTTCAAATTAGAGTCCTCCTAAAAAGTTAAGTTGTCTTGTGTTTAAGTCTATTAAATTTGAACCTGAAATTCCCAAAAGTCTTATTTTTCTATCTGGTTTTATACTTTCATATAAATCAAGAGCTATTTTTTCAATTTCTCCTTTTTCAAATACTAAGGTTAAAAAAGTTTTACTGATTGTGTGGACTTTAAAATCTTCTGTTTTTAGTTTTAAAGTAAGAGTATTTGCTCCTAAATTGTATTTTATAAAATCTTGAGAAAGTTCTTCTGAAAATTTATGAATATAATTTCTGATTTGTTCTTCATCTGATGTACCTATGAAAGTTCTCTCCACTCCCATAGATTTTCTGTCCCTAATAGGTTCAACTTTTCTTTTGTCTATTCCTCTTATTCTATAAAATAATTCATGGCCGAATTTTCCAAACATTTCCACTAAGAATTCCTCGTTTAAATTGTAAAGGTCTTTTACCTTATTTATTCCTATTGCTCTTAGTTTGTTTTCACTTTTTTTACCTATTCCATGAATTTTGCTTATATCAAGGGGCAGTATAATATCTGGTATCATTTTTTCTGAAATATATTTAAAACCATCAGGCTTATTCCACTCACTGCCAAGTTTTGCTAAAAATTTATTGTAAGAAAGTCCACAGGAAATATTAAGTCCTGTTTTATTTTTTATTTCTAATTTTAAATCGTAGCAGAACTTTATTTTGTCCAATTTTAGATTTGTTATATCAAGGTATGCCTCATCTATGGAAACTTTCTCTATGAGGCTTGTGTGGCTTCTGAGAATGGAAAAAACTCTTTGGCTCATCTCTTTATACCTATTCATTCTTCCAGGAACAATGATTACATGAGGACAGAGATTTTTGGCCATAAAAATAGGCATAGCTGAGTGAAGTCCATATTCTCTTGCTTCATAATTTGCAGTTGTTATCACTCCTCTTTGGCTTCTTCCTCCCACAACCATAGGTTTTCCTACTAAGTCAGGATTATCTATCTCTTCAACGGAAGCAAAAAAGGCATCAATGTCAACATGGACAATTCTCATTTAACTCCACTCCAAATTTTTATATCCTTCTTTTTTTACTTTGGAATTTATTAAAAATCTGTTTTTTACAAGTTCAAGCATATATCTGTCATCTTTATATGAATCTGAAAATCCCAAGGAATTTTCATAATCTATTTGAAAGCCTTTTTCTTCTAAATGTTTCTTAATTTTTTTTACTTTATTTTTCCCCTTATTATTTCCGCCTATAATATTGAAATTTTCATCAAGGTCTGTTCCTATTAAATAATCAACCTTAAGCTCTTTTGCTGCATACTTCATATATTTTTCAAAAGATGCAGAAACCAACATTATATAATAATTATCATCTCTAAGTTCGTCTAATTTTTTTAAGGCATCTTTATAATAAAGTTTACTCAAATCTTCCTTTACAAATTTTTCTAAATCTTTTTCATCTAAAACTTTAAAAATTTTTGCAATTTCATTTTTTAAGTTTTCATAGTCCTTGCCAAATAAAAAGCCTATGGACCTATAAAACAATTTAAAATAAAGAGGGATTATTTTTATGCCCAATTTATTTTTAAATGTGTTAAATAGGACAAAAATACTATCCCTATCTGTTATAGTCTTGTCAAAATCAAAAAAAGCAACCTTTTTTATCATACTTCCTCCAAAGCATCTAGTAAATCGTCATAATTAATTTTCCCAATAAATCTTTTAAATTCTTTTCCACCTTTAAAAATAATACTTGTAGGGTAAGCTCGAATATTAAATTCTTCCCTTATTAAGCTTTCATCTGTAAGATCCATATAATAGCTTACAAAATCCATTTCCTTGTGGGCATCTTTGATAATTTCAAGAGCTCCTTCACAATGTATACAGTTTTGAGATCCGAATATTATAAGGCAATCTTTTTTATGAGAATAAAAATTTTTGTAATTTAAAATTGTTGAGCCGCTATCATTTATTTTTTTTGCCTTTCCTGCTGCCTGTTTTTCTTGTAAGTTTCCATATAATTTTAAATATTGCCAAACAGGTTTTCCAAAATCTAAATTTATTTCTTTTTCAGAAAAATAGCAATAGTCAATGGGATCTTTTAAAAATAAAAAATCAGTTAAGTGTTTATCTTTATTAAATTTATAAATAAGACCGAAATCATTTAAAACTAAAAAAGTATCGGATCCTATTCTTTTTACATCGGCCCTTTTACAATTTTTGAATAAAAAATCATTTATATTTCCTATTAAATCTGCATTTTTATAATTGATTTCCATTAAAGTTTTTTTTGTAATAGGAGAAACTTCTAAAACTAAGCTTAAATTGTTTTCTGCAACTATTAAAAGATGGGATTCCCCAAAATTTCCCTTTTGTATAAAGTGAGCTTTTTTAAAAGTATCAACTTTTAAATCTTGAGCTTTTAAAGAATATACCTTCTCTTTTTTTTCATCTAAAATGTATATTTCATCTTTTTTAACAATTAAAAGATTGCCATCTTTAAATCTTAAATCTCCCTGATCTGCATAGATATTTCCACAAATTTTATCTAAGGCTAAAATATTTTTATCTATATAAAAAGCTTCTTCTTCATTTTCTTCATAGATTTTACTTACATTTTCATCCACTAAAAAATAATTGTGGCTAAAATCAAGGATTGTATTTTTAAAGACCCTATTTTTAGATTTATTTTCAGAAATATAATTTTTTTCATTTATTTTCCAGAAAGAGCCTTCTTCTTCTCTTATAAGTTTTTTATCTTTATAAAGAAAAACTTTTCCCATGGAGGAAATTAATTTATACATTTTCTAAACACCTTTCCTACTGAGATTGCAGCAGATGCTCCTTGGGATATAGATGTAATTAACTGGCCCTTAGAATGTCTTGTGCAATCTCCTGCTGCATAAATGCCCTCTAAACTAGTCATTTCATTATTGTCTACAACAATGTATCCATCTTCCATGTCTATTAGTCCTTTGAATATTTCTGTATTTGGTTTAAAGCCTGTATAGATAAAAACTCCGTGAGTCTTTACAATTTCTTTTCCCTTATCAGTGTCAAACTCTATTCGATCTTCATAAATATCTCTTGCCCTATAATTAAAATAAAATTCTATATTTTTTATAGATTTTGCTTTTTCATAGGAATAAATATCTGCATCGACTTTATCTTTATCTGTAAAAATTTTGACAGAGTTTACAATATTTGAAAGATATATTGCAGAATCAACTCCATTATTACCTGCTCCTATAACTGAAATGTCTTTACCTTTAAAATTATTTCCGTCACAAAGGGCACAAAAAGATGTGTTTACATAATTGTGAATAAAAATATCTCCTTCAACTTGTCTACTACCTGTTGCTATAATTATTTTTTCACTTTCAATATCCCCTTGCCTTTTTGTGCTTACAATAAAGGATTCATCTTTTTTCTTAATTTCTTTTACTGTTGTCCTTATAAAATCTATATTAAATTCGTTTAATTGTGCTCTTAAATTCTCTATAAATTCTCTTCCGGAAATCTCTTTTATTCCCGGATAATTTCTTATATTTATGGCTTCTAAAATATTTCCACCAAATTCTCCCTTTTCCAAAACAATATGGTGAATTCCCGCTCTTGATAAATATAAAGAGGCACTTAACCCTGCAGGCCCACCTCCGATTATTACAACCTTAGTTTTCAAGCTTTTTTATCTCCTCAACAGTATTTTTTATTTCTTCAACATAAATGTCATCACCATAGCCTGCATCTATATTTTCTCTAAATGTTTGGTCCATGGGTAATTTTGAAAAACATGGAATTTTATATTTTTTAGCCAATTCTTCAACTTTACTTTCTCCGAAAATATAATGGTTTTTCCCACATTGGTCGCACTTAAAATAGCTCATATTTTCTACAAGAGAGAAAACTTTTATGTCCATAAGTTTTGCCATATTAATAGATTTTTCAACTATCATTTCTACCAAGCTTTGGGGTGTTGAAACTATTACTACCCCGTCAATAGGAAGGGATTGATAAATTGTAAGGGCTATATCTCCAGTTCCAGGTGGCATGTCAACTAACATATAATCTATTTCTCCCCAGCGAACATCTTTAAAAAATTGTTGTATTCCTTGGCCTATTATGGGTCCTCTCCACAAAACAGGTTGTGTTGGGTCTCCTAAGATTAAATTTACGGAAATAATTTTTATTCCTGCTTCTGTTACTTTCGGCATAATTTCACTTCCATTGGAAAAAACTTTATCTTTAATTCCAAATCCCTTAGGAATTGAAGGACCTGTTATATCAGCATCAAGAATTGCAACTTTTTTCCCTTGTCTTGCTAATTCAGAGGCTATAGCCGTTGTTACAAAACTTTTTCCAACTCCACCTTTTCCGCTTACAATTCCTATTACATGCTTAATATGTGAATTTTCGTTTTCTTTAAATTTTTCCATTATAATTTCTCCCTTTATTTATAAATTAAAATAATTTTATTAATTTTTCCTACATATAAGTTTTACCCTTAAAAAATAAAAAACCAATATTAAGAATTCCCTTTTATAATTGTAACTTATATTTTGATTTTTACCTAAAAAATATTTAAACTTAGGTCTTTTAAAATAATGTTATAATATATGTGGTGATAATATGAAAATAATTTTTGGTAAGGGCACAAGAAAATATATTGAAGAAAAAAATATTAAATCCCTAACTGTAGATATGGGTCTTACTGGTTGTTGCGGTGTTCATGGAATAGTTGATCCGGAAGTTAAAATTGGTGTGCCTGATGTTGGAACTTACAATCTTTATAAGGAAGATGGTTTGGATATATATGTTAATAAAACTTTGCGTTTTAAGGATAATACTATGACTTTTGTTTTTAATAATTTTTTATTTACAAAAAAATTAGCCGTAGATGGTTACGACTACGACTAATTTTAAATTGTGCTCCTATTATTTTTAGGGGCTTTTTTTATTATATTAAATTCTCCATTTTTGTAATCTATAATATTGTAACTTGCGTTTCTTCTTACTCTGTTGTCCCAAAAATTATTTACATCTATTCCTTCAATGTAATTTAAAATCCCACAAAGGGTAACTCCATGAGTAACTATAAGAACGTCTTTATAAGATTTGTCTATTATAAATTCTTCAAAAAATTTTTTAACTCTTTCCATTAAATCCCAAAGAGATTCTCCGTCTTTTCTCTTATATTGTCCTGGATTATAAAAATATTTTTCATATAAATCCTTATCTTCAATTTTTATTCTTTCTAAGTTTTTTCCGCTCCAAGACCCTACGTCTATTTCTCTTAAGAGTTTTGTTTTTATAATCTCATTTTCTGGAGCAATTATTTTTGCACTTGTAATCGCTCTTTTAAGGTCTGAGGAAAAAACTTTGCTGAAATTACTTTTTATAAGGCTCAAATCTTTTGCCATTTTTATTCCATCTTCAGTTAATGGTGAGTCTAAAATTCCTTGATTTATTTTTTTAACATTCCACTGTGTTTCTGAGTGTCTTGTTAAATATATTTTCAATTTTCACCTCTTAAAATATCCTTATTTATTTTTTTATAAAATAATTTTCTTACCTCATCATAATCTTTTGTAATTGCAAGTATCCACATTAATTTTACCAAACAGGCTTCAACGGTCATATCATAAGCTTCTATTACTTTTTGACTTTTTAAAAATCTATATCCTACTTCATAGGTCATAGCATCTGAACCTTCAAGCATAACTTGAGTTGCTATTACTACTATTTTATCTTTATGCTTGTTTAATTCTTTTAAAAAGTTCCTCCTTGCTTCAAAGGGTATTCCTCCTACTCCATAAGTTTCAAGTATGACTCCGTCATAAAATTTAAAAATATAGTTTAAAATGTCCGGCTCCATTCCCGGAGTTAATTTTAAATTAAAAACTTTAGGATTTAATTTATCATAAAATTTTACTTTTTCTTTATTTTCTTCTTCGTCAACATAGCGATAAATTTTATCTCCGTCAATAAATGCCGCAAGAGGATAGTTTATGGAATCAAAGGCCGAAAAAGATTTGCTTCTTAATTTTTTTGCCCTTGTTCCAACTATAGCTTTTCCATCAAAAACTATATAAACACCTCTTACATTGTCCTCAGAGGCAAATCTTATGGCATCTTTTAAATTTTTTATTCCATCAGTTATCCTTTCGCTTATTGGCTTTTGTGCTCCAGTTAAGATAATTGGCTTGTCGCTATTTTGTATTAAATATGAAAGAGCTGCTGCTGTAAATGCCATGGTATCAGTTCCATGAGTTATGACAAAACCATCGTAATCATAATTTTCTTTTATGACTTCACTTATTTTTATCCAATGCTCTGGCTCTATATTTGTTGAATCTATATTTAAAACTTGTTTTACTTTTACTTTAGCAAATTCTTTTACTTCAGGAACAAATTTTAAAAGTTCATCTGCTTGAGTTGAAGGACTTAAACCCATATCCGTATGAACGGAGGCTATTGTGCCCCCTGTTGCTATTAATAATATATTTTTCATTTAATTTTTGCTTCTACATCTTTTAATCTTGCTTCTATTTGAAGGAGCATATCTTTATATTTTGCAAGTTTTTCTTTTTCTTCGTCTACAACTTTTTTCGGTGCCTTGTCTACAAAGCCCTTATTGTTTAATTTTTTGTCTGCTCTTTCAATTTCGGATATTGTTTTTTCTCTGTCTTTTGTTAATCTTTCAAATTCTTCTTTATAGTCAATTAGTTCACTTAAAGGTAAAAGAAGTTCTGCTCTGTCTAAAACTATAGAAATAAAATCATCTTCAATTTTTTCTTCAGCCATTTCAATTGCACTGGCAGAAGCTAAATTTATAATTTGATTTTTATTTTCCATAAATATTTTCTTAATTTGCGGATCAGAAGTCTTTACAAGAATCTTTGATTTTTTTGAATTTGCTATATTCATTTCAGCTCTTCTATTTCTTATTGCCTTTATAGCTTCTTTAATGTATTCAACTTCTCTTTCTTCTATAAATTTTAATTGTTCATTAAATTCTGGGAAAGTTTCAATTATTAAAGCTTCTTTTTCATGAGGAATATGTCCGTAAATTTCTTCCGTTATAAAAGGCATAAAAGGATGAAGAAGTTTTAAAATGTCAGTTAAAACATATAGAAGGACATTTTTTGCAACTTTTTTAGATGCTTCATCTTGTCCATAAAGCCTTGGCTTTACCATTTCTATATACCAGTCGCAGAAATTTTCCCAGATAAAATTATATACATCTGTTGCAGCAAGACCTATATCATATTTATCTATCTTTTCTCTAACACTTTTTATTGCATCTTGAAGAGTTGATATAATCCATTTATCTTCGTTTTCAAGCGATTCTATTTCTATTTTTTCAAGTTTTTCATCTTCATCAAGGTTCATTATTACAAATCTTGATGCATTCCAAAGTTTATTTGCAAAGTTTCTTGCCGATTCAACTCTTTCTTGATAAAATCTCATGTCATTTCCTGGAGAGTTTCCTGTTACAAGCATAAACCTTAAAGCGTCTGCCCCATAATTTTCAATAATTTCAAGAGGATCAATTCCATTTCCTAAAGTCTTGGACATTTTTCTTCCTTGAGAATCTCTTACAAGTCCGTTAAACAAAACTGTTTTAAAGGGAACTTGTCCCATTTGTTCAAGGGATGAAAATATCATCCTTGATACCCAGAAGAAAATAATATCTGGTGCAGTAACAAGGACATCTGTTGGGAAGAAATATTCAAGATCTTTTGTTTTATCGGGCCAACCCAATGTTGAAAATGGCCAAAGAGCTGATGAAAACCAAGTATCAAGAGTGTCTGGATCCCGCTTTATTGTAAGACCCTTATACTTTTCATCTTTACTTGGATCATTTCTTGAAACAATGGTTTCACCTGTTTCTTCTACATAATAAACAGGAAGTCTATGTCCCCACCAAAGTTGACGTGAAATACACCAATCTCTAATATTTTCGAGCCAATTTACATAAATTTTTGCAAATCTTTCTGGAATGAAATCAATCTTCCCTTCTCTATATGCTTCAAGAGCTGGTTTTGCAAGAGGTTCCATTTTAACAAACCATTGTTTTGAAATTAAAGGTTCAATTGTAGTTTTACATCTTTCGCAAACTCCAACTTGGTGTGAATAATCTTCCTCATGGCCGAAGTATCCCAATTCTTTAAAATCTTCAATTATTTTTTTTCTTGCTTCTTTTGTATTTAAACCTTCATACTTTCCTGCAAGAGAATTTAAAATTCCATCGTCAGTAAAAACTCTCTTTTGCCCCAGGCCGTGTCTTTCTCCAACTTCAAAGTCATTAGGATCATGGGAGGGGGTAATTTTTACAACTCCTGAACCAAAATCCATTTCTACATATTCATCTGCTATTACAGGTATTCTCAAATTATCCATTACAGGAACTAAAACATATTTACCAATTTTATCCTTATATCTTTCATCATTAGGATTTACTGCAACTGCTAAGTCTCCTGGAATTGTCTCAGGTCTTGTTGTTGCTATTTCAATTTGGCCACTTCCGTCTTCAAAGGGATATTTAAAATACCAAATATGTCCATTTTGTTCCTCATGTTCAACTTCAGTATCTGAAATAGCAGTTTTGCAATGAGGACACCAATTTATAATTCTATCTCCCCTATAAATAAGTCCTTTTTCATAAAGTCTTATAAAAACTTCTTCAACTGCCTTTGAAAGATGTTCATCAAGAGTGAAACTGTCCCTTGTCCAGTCGCAAGAAACTCCCAATTTTTTTAATTGATTTTTTATATTTCCGCCATATTTATAGGTCCATTCCCAGGCTTCTTCTAAAAATTTTTCTCTTCCAATGCCCTCTTTAGTTTTTCCTTCATTTTTTATTTTTTCAACAACTTTTGCTTCTGTTGAAATTGATGCGTGATCAGTGCCAGGAACCCAAAGAGTTGAATATCCTTCCATACGTTTTGTACGAATTAAAATATCTTGTATTGTGTTGTTTAAGGCATGGCCTATGTGTAAATTTCCTGTTACATTTGGTGGCGGCATAACTATTGTAAAGGGTTTTTTATTTTCGTCTATTTCTGGTGTGAAATACTTGCCATCCATCCAAAATTTATAAAGTTTTTCTTCAAAACTTTTAGGTTCATAAGTTTTAGAAAGTTCTTTCATTTTTCCTCCTCATAAAAAAAGTCTCTAATCCAAATAAGGACGAGAGACGCGGTACAACCTTAATTCCTCAAATTTGAGGCTCTTTAAAATCTCTAACGGGATCATCCGCCTAAAAGGTGCAAAAAAGCAACCTTCACAAAAATTTTTAAAGTCTTTCACCAAACGACTTTTCTCTAAATAAAAATTTTTTGCTACTCCTCTTTTTTATTGCAAATTTAATATTTTTAATCTTATATTAAGAAATTTTTTTTGTCAATCAATAAGACTATCTATTTTATCTATAATGCTTCCAATATAATCTATTGTGTTCATAAGAGGTTGATCTTTTGTTATGTCAATTCCTCCTAACTTAGCCAATTCAACTGGAGTTTTTCTACCTCCACTTTTTAAAGCTTTTTTCCAATCATTAACTGCACTTTGTCCCTCTTCATAAATTCTATTGGCAATATTTGTAGAGATTGTAAGACCTGCTGAATAAGTGTAAGAATAAAGTCCCATAAAATAGTGAGGTTGTCTCATCCAAGTAAGTTCAGCTCCCTCATCCATAATAACTTCATCGCCCCAGAACTTTTTAAGAACATCAAGCTTTATTTTAGAAAGAATATTTTCAGTTATAGGTTGACCCTTATCTACAAGATAGTAAACTTCCCTTTGATAAGCAGCTTCCAACAAGTGAGTTACAAAGTTGTGGAAATATGTGTTGCCAATTAAATAAGATAATATATATCTTATGAATCTTTTATCTTTCTCATCTTTTAAAAGACCTTTTACAAGTAAAACTTCATTACAAGTTGAAGGTGCTTCAATAAAATATAAAGAAGGTTCTTCTTCAAGAACTGAATTTTCTTCCTGAGCATAGTGGAAATGGCAACCATGTCCGATTTCATGAACAAGGGTGAAAAGTTCACTAAATTCCCCTGTCCAAGATAATAAAATATAGGAGCCTCTCTTATAAGGAGATGCACAAAAACCGCCAGTTGATTTTCCAATGTTACTTGCAAAATCTGTCCATCTGTCCTTATAAGAACTCATAGCAATTTTCAAATAATCTTCTCCCATTACTGAAAGTACTTTTTCTACATATTTTTTTGAGTCTTCAATATTTATTTTTTTGTTGTAATCAGCATCAATAGGAAGTTTTAAATCTGAAAATCTTATTTGGTCCAAATTGTAAAACTTTTTAATAAGTCTTGCATAATGTCTCATGTGAGGTGCCAAATATTTCATTATTAAATCTATTTGTCTGTTGTACATCTCCCTTGTAACATCTTGACTGAAAAGATGGTAATCAATAAGAGAATCAAAACCTCTTAAACTCGCTTGAGTTTTTTCAATATTTAAATAATTATCGTAAATGGCTGCAAAAGTGTTTTTGTATTTTTCAAGACCTCTACTGAAAGATTGAAAGGCTTTGCGTCTAACTTCAGTATCTCTGTGATATTGGTAATAATTTTCGTAAAGAACAAAAGAATTTTTATAAACTTTTCCATCCACTTCAAAATCTTCAAAGGTCATATCTTCCATTTTTGAAGTATCATAAATTCTTATGGGGGAATCTAAAGTATAAGAAAATTTTGAAAGGAGAAGTTCCTTATCTTTATCTAAAATGTGAGGTTTCTTTCTTAAAATTTTTTCAATAAAGCTGTGAAGTTCTTTATAATTTTTCTTATAGTCTTCTATTATTTTTTCGTCTAAAGAAATTAAAATATCACTTACAATACTATTTGCTTGTGCCATTTTAGGATATTCCATATTAAATTTTGAATTTAATATTTT
>CAMQDG010000008.1 GCA_946999425.1 uncultured Peptoniphilus sp. | reverse complement strand
CCTCGAAACGCTTTTTAAAGGTGGAAAAGCTTACGCTTTTCTTTCCTATTGTTTCTGTGGAGGTTGAATCTGTATTTATTCTTTTTCATTTTTTTATTTTGTTTCCATTCATTCGCCTAACGGCGATCAGACCAATAAATTGGTCCCTACAATGGTTTTTAAATCTTCAATAAATTGGTCCCTACATTCATTTATAAATTTTGTGTTACAAAAAAATTTCAATTTTTTACAAATTATAAGAACATATGTTTATATCTGTTTCAAAAAAATAAGAGCCTTTTTGGCTCTTTTGTTTTTATAAGGGTTGTGTTTTTGGTTTTCCGCCGGCTCTTGGATATTTTTTTGGGGTTTCTCTTATTTTTTCTACTATTATAAGACTATGGAGGATTTCTCCTGGCAGTCTTATTTCTTTTATGTCTACAATTTTTCCTCCCAAAATATCTATGGCGTTTTTTGCTTCTTTTACTTCTTCCTTGTATTCACTGCCTTTCATTGCTATAAAATATCCGGCTTTTTTTACAAAGGGCAGGCTATATTCTGCAAGGCTTGACATGTTTGCCAAAGCTCTATTGGTCACCAGGTCAAATTTTTCTCTGTAATCTTCTTTTCTTCCATATTCTTCAGCTCTTCCATGGACTGCTTCAATATTTTTTAAGTTTAATTCTTTTATAACTTCTTGTAAAAAAATTATTCTCTTGTTTAAGGAGTCCATAAGGGTCATTTTTAAGTCTGGATACATTATTTTTAGGGGAAGTCCTGGAAATCCACCGCCTGTCCCTATGTCTATAAGGCTTTTACCTTCTTCTATTAGCCCTGTATTTATAAGGGTGAGGCTGTCTAAAAAATGCTTTATATATATTTCTTGACCTTCAGTTATTCTTGTAATGTTTATTTTTTCATTCCATTCCAAGAGGAGTTTTTTATAGATTTCAAATTGATTTATCTGATCCAGCTTTATGTCTATATTATATTCTTTTAATATTTCTTCAAATTTCATTTTTTCTTCTCATTTTTTCAAGTCCTATTAAAAGCACATTTATATCAGCAGGGGATACGCCTGTGATTCTTGCGGCTTGAGCTATACTTTCCGGTCTTATTTTTGATAGTTTTTCTATGGCTTCAAGTCTTAGTCCTTGAATTTTTTTGTAGTCCAAATTTTTATCAAGTTTTTTGCCTTCCAATTTTTTAAATTGATTTATTTGTTGGGCTTGTTTTTTAATGTAGCCTTCATATTTTATTTCTATTTGAACTTCTTCTATAATGTCGTCTCTTAATTCTTGTCTTTCTGGATCTAAGGCTGCAAGTTTTTTATAGTCCAATTCCGGTCTTCTTATGAGCTCTTCAAGGCTTAAAAGGGTTTTTATAGGAGTTGAACCCAAGCTTTCAATTATCTTGTTATTTTTTTCATTTGGATTTATTTTTACTTCCTTAATCCTTTTAAGTTCTCTTTCTATATTTTCTTTTCTATAAAGATATCTTTCATACTTTTCAGGGCTTACAAGACCTATTTTATATCCCTTTTCAGTCAGCCTTAAATCTGCATTGTCTTGACGGAGGGTAAGGCGATATTCAGCTCTTGCAGTCATCATCCTATAGGGCTCTTTTGTTCCTTTTGTTACAAGGTCATCTATTAATACTCCTATATAGGCTTCACTTCTATTTAAGATTAAAGGTTCTTTTTCCTTAACTTTTAAAGCTGCATTTATACCTGCAATAAGTCCTTGGGCTGCTGCTTCTTCATAACCACTTGAACCATTTATTTGACCGGCAAAGAATAGGCCACTTATATCCATGTGTTCCAATGAACGGTCTATAACTGTTGCATCTATTGCATCATATTCTATGGCATAGGCACTTCTCATAATTTTTGCATTTTCAAGACCTAAGATATGTTTATAAAATTCAACTTGCACTTCTTCAGGTAGGGAAGAGCTTACTCCTTGAATATACATTTCATCTGTTGAAAGTCCTTCCGGCTCAATGAAAACTTGGTGAGATTTTTTATCCTTAAATCTCATTACCTTATCTTCAATAGAAGGGCAGTATCTTGGTCCCGTACCTTCAATATCTCCTAAATAAAGGGCACTTCTCATAATGTTATCCCTTATAATTTCATGGCACTTTTCCGTTGTATAAGTTAAGTGACAATCTATTTGGTCTATGGTCATGTCCTTATCTATATTATCAAAGGAAAAGGGAACTATTTTTTCATCACCCTTTTGCACTTCCATGTTAGAAAAATCTATGGAAGATTTTAAAACTCTTGCAGGAGTTCCTGTTTTAAGTCTCATTAGGCTAAGGCCCAAATCCCTTAGGGAAGAGGAAAGTTCATTTGCCGGTTGAAATCCGTCTGGCCCTGCAGGATAATTTACTTCTCCCATAAAAACTCTGCCCTTTAAATAAGTTCCTGTTGCCACAACTACAGCCTTGGCACCGTAAATTGCACCTGTTTTTGTTAAAACTCCCTTAACTTTTTTATCTTCAACAATTATTTTTACAGCCTCTCCTTGACGTAAATCCAAGTTTTCTGTCTCTTCAATTACTTTTTTCATGGAGTCGTGATATTTTCTCTTGTCTGCCTGAGCTCTTAAACTGTGTACTGCTGGCCCCTTTGAAGTGTTAAGCATCCTTGACTGAATAAAAGTCCTGTCAATATTTCTTGCCATTTCACCACCAAGGGCATCAATTTCTCTAACTAAATGGCCCTTTCCAGTGCCTCCTACATTGGGATTGCAGCTCATTGCCACAACTGAATCCAAATCAATTGTAAGAAGTAAAGTTTTAAGGCCCATCCTTGCAGAAGCAAGACCCGCTTCGCTTCCTGCGTGTCCTGCTCCTATTACAACAACATCATATGATTTTGCTTTATATTCTCTAACTTCCGCCATATCTACCTCTATTTACCAATACAAAATTCTTTAAAGACCTTATCCAGAATATCTTCCGTACTAGTTTCTCCTGTAATAAGTCCCAGCTCATTTAAAGCCTGTCTTAAATCAACTTCAATTAAATCTAAAAATTCCTGACGTTTAATACCTTCAATGGCTGATTCCATTGCACTATAAGCATCTTTTAAAGCTCTTACATGCCTTAAATTATTTACATAAAAATCTTCTTTACCAACAATTTGGCCTTGAAAAAACATCTCCACAATTTTATTTTCAATTTCTTCAATAGAACCCTCTAAAATGGAAACGCTCATATATTCCTTATCCTTTAAGAGGTCCTTAATCTCCTCATCTGAAACTTTTCTTTTTAAATCGCTTTTATTTAAAAGAATAAGGGCCTTTTTATTTTCAAGGAGCTTTATAATTTCTCTATCATCATCATTAAAAGGCTGAGAAGGGTCTAAAAGGGCAATAATAAGATCAGCATCTTCAATAGATTTTTTTGCTCTTTCAACTCCAATTTGTTCAACCTTATCATCAGTTTCTCTAATGCCTGCAGTGTCCGTTATCTTTAATAAAATTCCATCAAGATTAATATAATCTTCAATAATATCCCTTGTAGTGCCGGGAATATCCGTAACAATAGCTCTTTCATATTTGAGCATGGCATTTAATAAACTGGATTTTCCAACATTAGGCTTGCCTAAAATAACTGTATTTATTCCATCACGAATAAGTCTTCCCCTGTCAGAGCCTGAAATTAATTTAAAAAGATCCTTTTTAACTTCAAGAGCATCTTCAAGTAAAGATTCATACTGAGCTTCTACAATTTCATCTTCAGGAAAATCAATATTTGCAACAATAAGAGAAATCATAGCCATAATTTTTTCACGAATAATAGAAATAAGTCCCGTAAGCCTTCCTTCCAATTGCTTTACCGACTGCTCATAAGAAGAATCCGTCTTTGCCTTTATAAGGTCAATAACAGCCTCTGCCTGGGATAAATCCAATCTTCCATTTAAAAAAGCTCTCTTTGTAAATTCACCTTTTTCCGCAAGCCTTGCACCCTTATCTATAATTAAGTTTAAAATTTTTCTTACGGATATAATTCCCCCGTGACAATATATTTCCACAAGATCTTCACGAGTGTAAGTGTAGGGCTTTAACATTTTTACAATTAAAACTTCATCAATAACCCTATTTCCGTCAACAATGTGTCCATAAGATAAAAATCTGTTTTTTATATCTGTCAGAGAAATATTTCTTTTTGACCTGAAAATTTTTTCTGCAATTTCAATACTTAAGGGCCCGCTCATTCTAACTATGCCTATTCCAGCTTCACCTGTTGCACTTGATATTGCACATATTGTATCAACCATATTTCACCTCTTTATCATTATATCAATAAAACTTTTTTAAATTATATAATTATTTCGCCAAAAATCATAATAAATTATCCACTTAAAGTCAATTAATGTTAATATATAGTATGTAAACAAAATTTTTTTAATTTTAAAATACAAGATATGGGAAAGGTAGAAATGAAAATAAAAAAGCGAAACGGTAGAACTGTTGATTTTAATTTGGAAAAAATAGCTATAGCCATTAAAAAAAGTTTTATAAGTATTAATAAAAACTTCGAAGATTCTGAAATTTTAAAAATGGCCGAGGAAGTTAAGGAGCAAATTGAAAAGGGATACAATCCGGAAAAACTTCCCACAGTAGAACAAATTCAAGATTTAGTTGAACTTACTCTTATTGAACACAAATATATTGACGTTGTAAAATCCTACATCACTTACAGGGCTAAACATTCTCAAGATCGTATGGTTGTTGAAGGATTTAAGGAATATATAAAAGATGAAAAACTTTTAAATATAATAAGAAAGCTTCGTGATGATTTTGATGCAAGTTTATATAAAATTGAAGCCCTATTTTTAAAATTCAAAAGTTTTTGCAAGCCCAACATGGAAAAAAATGAAATTAGAAATATTTTAATTAAGGCTGCTGCAGAACTTACAACAAAAGAAGCTCCAAAATGGGAATATATAGCAGGAAGATTCTATCGCTACGACTTGGAAAAGAAAATTATAGAAACTTATGATGGTAAAGATTTTTATGAAAAAATTAAATTTTTAACAGAAAAAAATCTCTACGGAAAATATATTTTGGAAAATTACAGCGAAGAAGAAATAAGAGAACTGGAAAAAGTAATGGACCCTAAAAGGGACAGACTTTTAACTTATTCTTCCATAGACCTTTTGGCAAAGAGATATTTAATAAGAAGCCATGACATGAAAATATTAGAAAGACCCCAGGAAATGTTTATGGGCATTGCCATGCACTTAGCTCTTCCAGAAAAAGAAAACAAACTTAAATGGGCAAAGAGGATTTATGATGTTCTTTCTTCTTTAAAAGTTACAGTGGCAACTCCCACTATGAACAATGCAAGAAAGCCCTTCCATCAACTTAGCTCATGCTTTATAGATACAGTACCCGATACCCTTGATGGAATTTATAGGTCCATAGACAACTTTGCAAAAGTTTCAAAACATGGGGGAGGAATGGGTCTTTACTTTGGAAAAGTTCGTGCTGCCGGTAGTGATATAAGAGGCTTTAAGGGTGTTGCAGGAGGAGTAATCCGTTGGTTAAAACTTGTAAATGACACCGCTGTTGCCGTTGACCAATTGGGAGTAAGACAAGGTTCCTGTGCAGTTTACCTTGATGCTTGGCACAAGGACTTGCCGGAATTTTTACAACTTCGTACAAATAACGGAGATGACCGAATGAAAACTCATGACATCTTTCCAGCAGTTGCCTATCCCAATTTATTTTTCCGTCTTGCTAAAAATAATATAGATGCCGACTGGTATATGTTTGATCCCCATGAAATATTGGCAAAAAAAGGCTATTGCTTGGAAGATTTTTATGGAGATGAGTGGGAAAAGAAATATTATGAATGCGTAAATGACAAAGAAATCTCAAGAAGAGTTATGAGCGTTAAAGATATGGTAAGACTAATTATAAAATCTTTAACTGAAACAGGAACTCCCTTTGCTTTTTTCAGAGACAATGTAAATGAAATGAATCCAAATTCTCATAAGGGCATGATTTATTCATCAAATCTTTGCACTGAAATAATGCAAAATATGAGTCCCATAGAACTTATTTCTCAAGAAATACAAGGTGAAGAAGGACCTGTTATAGTTACAAAGACAAGACCTGGCGATTTTGTAGTTTGTAACTTGGCAAGTCTTGTCCTTGGAAATATAAATCTTCATGATGAAAAAGAAGTTGAATATGTAATAGAAACTGCCGTAAGAGGACTTGATAATGTAATAGATTTAAATTATTATCCTCTTCCTTATGCAAAAATAACAAATCAAAAATATAGGGCAATAGGTCTTGGAACAAGTGGCTATCACCACGCTCTTATAAAGGAAGGCTTCGCTTACAGTGATGAAGAAGACCATTATAAATTTGCCGATGAAATTTATGAAAAAATAAATTATTACGCAATAAAATCTTCCATGAAAATTGCAAAAGAAAAGGGTTCTTATGAATATTTTAAAGACAGTGATTGGGAAAATGGAAGATATTTTGAAAAGAGAAACTACACCGATGAAAGGTGGACTAAATTAAAAGAAGATGTAAAGTCCTACGGCCTTCGTAACGGATATATAATGGCAGTTGCACCTACAGGTTCAACTTCTATAATTGCAGGCACTACGGCAGCGGTAGATCCTCTTATGAAGAGATTTTTCCTAGAGGAAAAGAAGGGCTCAATAATTCCAAGAGTTGCCCCAGAACTTAATACACAAACTTTCTGGCTCTATGAAAATGCCCATGAAATAGACCAATCAATAACAATAAAGGCAACAGGTATAAGACAAAGACACGTTGATCAGGGCCAATCGGTAAACCTATATATAACCAACGAATTTACCATGAGGCAGATTTTAAATCTATATATCCTTGCCAGTGAATTGGGACTTAAATCAATTTATTATGTAAGAGGAAAATCTCTTGAAGTAGAAGAATGTGAAGTATGTGCATCTTAAAGGAGGAAAAATGGAACTGAAAAGAAGAGGACTTTTCAATGAAAATGGAGACATTGAACTTTCAAAAAGAAAAATAATTAACGGAAATACCACAAACTTAAATGATTTTAACAACATAAAATACAAGTGGACCAGCGATTGGTATAGACAAGCCATGAACAACTTTTGGATTCCCGAAGAAATCAATCTTTCAACGGACGTTTTAGATTACAGAAAATTAGATCCTTATGAAAAAAAAGCCTATGATAAAATTTTAAGCTTTTTAATTTATCTTGATTCAATACAAACGGCACAACTTCCAAACTTAGAAGCCTATATAACTGCCAATGAAATAAATCTTTGTCTATCAATACAAGCTTTTCAGGAATCAATACACTCTCAAAGCTATTCCTATATTTTAGACACAATCTGTTCACCGGAAGAAAGAACAGAAATCTTATATCAATATAAGGATGATAAATTTTTACTTGAAAGAAACAAATATATAACAGACCAATATGCAAGTTTCTTAGATGAAAAAAATACAGATAACCTTATGAAGGCAATGATAGCAAATTATATTCTTGAAGGAATTTATTTTTACTCTGGTTTTATGTTTTTCTACAATTTAGGAAGAAATGGAAAAATGCCGGGAACTGTACAGGAAATAAGATATATAAATAGGGATGAAAACACCCACCTTTGGCTTTTCAGATCAATAATACTAGACCTTAAAAAAGAAAGTCCGGAACTTTTTACCCAAGAAAAAATGGAAGAATATAGGGCTCTTCTTAAAAAAGGTGTGGAAGAAGAAATAGCCTGGGGAAAATATGTAATAGGAAATAATATTCAAGGCCTAAACGAAGAAATGGTTGAAGATTATATAAAATACTTAGGCAATTTAAGAGCAAAAAATTTAGGTCTCGATGCCCTTTATGAAGGCTATGACAAGGAGCCAGAAAGCATGAAGTGGGTAAGCCAATACTCAGATATAAACGAAATAAAAACTGACTTTTTTGAAGCAAAAGTGTCCGCCTACTCAAAATCCAGTATAATTGAAGATGACCTATAAAATAAAAAAGATGGAATCCCTTTTGATTCCATCTTTTTTAAGGTGAATTTCTATTTTATGAAAAAATTTTTTAATTTAAAATCTTTTATTTATTTAAAGATTCCTCATATTTCTTAAAAATTGCATTTAAGATTATTCCCACAAGAGCTGCAAGAGAAAGACCTGATATAGAAACAATATCCGTTATTTTTATGCCTATATTTATTCCCACATGGCCACCTAAGCCAATAATCAATATAGTTGCCATAACGATTATATTTTTAAGATTAAAGGGCATATGGGAGTTTTTAATAGTCTTAACTCCTATTATAGCAATCATAGAGAAGAGAATAACACTTATTCCACCCATAACCGCAGTTGGAATAGTTTGTAAAAATCCCCCTATCTTTCCTATACAGCCAAGACCTATGGCAAAAACAGCCGCAAGTCTTAAAATACTTGGATCATAATTTTTAGTAATTGCTAAAACTCCTGTATTTTCACCGTAAGTTGTATTTGCAGGTCCTCCAACAAGTCCCGCAAACATAGTTGCAAGTCCATCTCCTAAAAGAGTCCTATTAAGACCCGGATCTTCAATAAAATTTTTCCCTACAACTTGTGAATTTGTAGTTATATCTCCAATATGTTCCATAAATACCGCAAGAACTACTGGAGCGATTATCATAATAGCTCCAAAGGAAAATTTAGGTAAACTTAGGGGCGGTATTGCAAAACTTTCAGCAGTCCTTAGGGGCTCCAAATCTACAATTCCAACTTTTAAACTCAATAAATATCCAACAACAACTGCAATTATTATGGAAAGTTGTTTTAAAAATCCCTTTGCAAATTTATTAAGACAAATACAAGTTAAAAAAGTTACTCCACCTACAAGATAATTTGAACTTGCCATACCAAGAGCAGTAGGTAGTAAATTAAAACCTATAACAATAACCATAGGACCTACCACTTGGGGAGGAAAATAAGAAGTTATTTTTCCAACTCCCAATTTTTTTACTAAAAAAGACATTATTACATACAAAAAGCCTGCCACAATTATGCCTCCTTGAGCATATGACAGACTTCCATAAATTTTTGAAACACTTTGAATAACAGGAATGAATGCGAAAGATGAGCCTAAAAAAACCGGTACCTTTTTCTTCGTACAAAAATGGAAGATTAAAGTACCGATTCCAGCACACATTAATGAAGTTGAAACATTAAATCCTGTTAAAAGAGGAACCAAAACAGTTGCACCAAACATTGCAATCATATGTTGTAATGCCAAAACTGTTTTTTTAGCAACTTTTAAAGTTTTGGATGAATTTTCTCTTTCTATTGATTTTTCCATTATAAATTTTCTCCTTCTAGACATTTTTACTAATTTTACTCTTACAAAAATTTAAAGTCAAGGATAATTTTTATTAATTTTAATAAATTTAATTAATTTTAAAGGCTGACGGTTAAGATAAAAACTTGACACCACAGAATTAAATAAATATAATTCTATGGTGGAGAGGAGGCGATATTTGTGAAAAGAACTTTTCAACCAAAAAATAAACAAAGAAAAAGAGAACACGGTTTTCGTGCAAGAATGAGAACTAAATCCGGTAGAGCTGTAATTAGAGCAAGAAGAAGAAAGGGAAGAAAGAAACTTTCAGCGTAATGAATGAAATTTTAAAAAAGAACAGGGATTTTCAAAAAGTTTATAATAACAAAAATGTAGCCGGCAACAAAATTTACACAATGTTTATTAAAAAAAATAATTTGGACTTTTCAAGGATTGGATTTACCATAACAAAAAAATTCGGTCATGCAGTTCAAAGAAATAAATATAAAAGACGGCTTAAAATGATTTTAAGAGATTTTGAAATAGTGCCAGGCTATGACATTGTAATTGTTTTAAAAAAAGATACTTTCGGAGTGAGCTACCAAGATATGAAAAAAAGTTTTGCTCACGTTTTACAGAGAAAGAAGCTGATTAAATGAAACACATTATGATTTTAATAATTAACTTTTATCAAAAAATTATTTCTCCGTACCTGCTTCCAGGTAGGCACTGTAGATTTAATCCCACATGTTCCCAATACGCCAAAGAAGCCTATATTAAATATGGGTTTTTTAAAGGGACTTATCTTTCAATTAAAAGAATCTTAAGATGTAATCCCTTATGTAAAGGCGGTTATGATCCTCTTCCCTAAATAGGAGGAAATATGTCAGCAATAAGTAGAGTATTAGGTATGTTCTTTAAATTTATTTATGACAGCCTTTCAGGGCTTATGAATGAACCTAAAAGCATATCAATTTTTGCTATTACTATTATTATCTCTACAATAATTTTAAAAATTATAGTTATGCCTATAAGTATTTCTCAAATGAAAAACCAAAAGAAAATGGCTGAACTTCAACCTGAACTACAAAAAATTCAAAAGAAGTACAAGGGAGATCCAAAAACTCTTGCAGCTAAACAACAACAGCTTTATAAAGATGCAAATTACAATATGATGAGCGGTTGTCTTCCCATGGTTGTTCAAATGATAATATTAATAGCGTTTTATAGGGTCTTTTATGAACCGGCAAAATATGTTTTTACAGAACCCGGTGCCTATGACCAAATAGCAAAACATTTTTTCTATATTAAAAATATAGACCATCCGGATACAAGTCTAATACTTCCTGTTGTTGCAGCTTTTGCCACATTTTTGTCTTCATGGATAATGTCAAATAATCCTGCTACAAAAATGCAACAAACTGAACAATCAAAGTCTATGATGAATACTATGAATATCCTTATGCCTATAATGATTTTTTTAATGGGCAGAAGATTTGCGGCGGCTCTTGTATTATATTGGATAGTTTCCAGTTTATTCCAAGTTTTCCAAACACAAATCCAAAATATAATCATCAAACGTGAAGTGGAGGCTGAACAATGACTTATGTAATTAAAACCGGAAAAACCGTAGATGAAGCAGTAAATGAAGCTCTTAAGGAACTAAAACTTTCTCGTGACCAAGTTAATATTGAAATCCTTCAAGAAGCCTCAAAGGGCTTTTTAGGATTCGGCTCAAAGGATGCAGCCGTAAAGGTAAGTGAAAAAGAAGATACTAAAGATATTTTAAAAGAAATTTTCAGTTCCAACCTTGAATCAGAAAAGAGCAATAAGGTAAACCTTAAAAACAAAAAAGAAAATAAGACTGAGGCAAGTAAAGTTTCAGAATCTTCTCAAAAAAATCTTAAAAAAGATGAAAAAGTAGAAGAAAATAAAGAAAAGGCTGAAGAAAAAATAGTTGAAAATCTTGAAGAAAATAAGTCAGAAAAACCTTATGACTACAGCCTAAATAAAGAAGAATTTAAAAATCTTGCCAAAGAATTTATAGAAAAAGTTATGGCTCCTTTAAATCTTGAATATGAGTTAGAAACATCTCTTGAAGAAAATGTTTTAACTGTAAATATTTTAGGAGACGAGAAAAAACTTGGAATTGTTATTGGAAAAAGAGGAATAACCCTTGATGCAATCCAATATCTTTTAAGTTTAATAATTAATAAACATTCTGACAGATTTGTAAGAGTAATAGTAGACTCTTCAGGCTATAGACAAAGAAGAAAGAAAACTCTTGAAAGCCTTGCTGAAAGAATGGCAAAAAAAGTTGTAAGAACAAACAGGTCTGTAAGACTTGAACCTATGAATTCCCATGAAAGAAAAATAATTCATGAATCTCTTCAAAATTTTGAAGGAGTTTTAACTCATTCAGAGGGGACAGAACCTTATAGAAGAATTGTAATTCAGCGAGAAAGAAAATATTAAAAATTTAAAAATATTTTAATTTAAAAGTGTTTCTATAATGAAACACTTTTTTTATTTGTAAATCCCTTTTTTTAGCCCTTTATTGAATTTTTTAAACCTTGTCTGCTTGTTGATAACTTTTATTTTATTTGTTAAAATAAAGTTAATATAATTAAAAAAATGTGGATAATTTAAGTTATTGTTGAAAAAAATACTTATTAACAACCTGTTGATATGTCTGTTGATATTCTGTTTTTTAATCTTCTTATTTTTTTAAATTTTTAATAATTTTAAGCTTTTTATATGAAATTTATCAACAAAATAAACTTATTAACAGTTGTTTATAAATCTAGTTATATACAATTTGTCTACAATTGTTAATAATTTTTAAACATGATTTTTATAACCATAACTTTTATCAACATTAAGGAGGAATAAATGAATCAGGAAATTTCTGAAATTTGGAAAAATTTTATGAATCTTATCAGAAAAAATTCCATGAGCGAAATATCTTTTAATACTTGGTTTAAAAAAATGAATCCCAGGGAAATTAATAGAGAAAATAATGAATTTGTAATTTCCGTTCCCAATGATTTTACAAAAAGATATCTTCAAAATAGTAAAGTAAATATGGACTTAATTAAAAGATGTCTTTACGAAGTTTCCTCTGTTCACTATGAAATTAAAATTATAACAGATGATGAAGATGCAAATAATTTTAATTTTAAAGATGACTTTTATATTGAAAAATCAAGACTTAACCCAAAATACAATTTTGAAAATTTTATAGTAGGAAAAAGTAATGAGTTTGCCCACGCAGCAAGTCTTGCAGCTGCAGAAAGTTACGAAAATCCCGAAGCAGCTCATTCAAACCCTCTTTTTATCTATGGGGGAGTTGGTCTTGGCAAAACTCACTTAATGCAAGCTATAGGTCATTTTGTATTAAGTCAGGATTCCAGTAAAAAAGTTCTTTATGTTACAAGTGAACAGTTTATGAATGAACTTATAAATTCAATAAAAACTGGGAAAAATGAAGACTTTAGAAATAAATATAGATCTGTTGATCTACTTTTAATTGATGATATTCAATTTATTGCAGATAAGGAAAGTACCCAGGAAGAATTTTTCCACACTTTTAACGCCCTACATGATGCAAATAAACAAATTGTCCTCACTTCGGATAAACCACCTAAGGATATAAAATCTTTAAAGGAGAGATTAGTATCTCGATTTACCTGGGGTTTAATAGTTGATATACAAGCACCGGACCTTGAAACCAGAATAGCTATTCTTCGTTCAAAATCAGATACGGAAGGTTTTAATGTTCCTGAAAATGTTTTAAATTTTATTGCTCATAATGTTAGAAGTAATATTCGTGAACTTGAAGGAGCTCTTACAAGGGTAAAGGCTTTTTCAAAACTTGCAAATGGAGAAATAACAGAAGAACTTGCAAAAGAAGCTTTAAAGGACATTTACAATACTAAAAAGAAAAAAGTTATAAATACAAAACTTATTAAAGAAGTAATATCAAAAAACTTTGACATTAGTATTGATGATATAAATTCAAAAAAAAGAACAAGAGAGATAGCTTATCCAAGACAAATAGCCATGTATCTTACAAGAGAACTTACTGATTTATCCCTACCTAAAATAGGTGAAGAATTTGGGGGAAGAGATCATTCTACTGTAATTCATGCCTATGAAAAAATTAGAAAAGACATTGAAAGAGATGTTTCTTTAAAAATAAAGGTAAGAGATCTCATAAAAGAAATTAAAAGTTAATGTGGATAAACTATAACTTATAAAAAACTTATTAACAAATTATAAATAAGACTTTCTTCTATATTTTTAATAAGTTAAATACTTATCCACAAATTAACAGCTCCTACTACTATTACTAATATAATTTTATATTATTGGAGGTAACATGAAATTTAATATAAGCAAAAAGGAATTATCTAAACATATATCAATAGCTCAAAAAGCAATTTCTTCAAGATCTGCTATGCAAATATTGGAAGGTCTTTTACTTGTTGCAGAAAACAACACTTTAACAATAATAGGTACTGATACTGATTTGACAATTATAACAAGTGCAAGTGCTATTGTTGAAGAAGAGGGGAAAATTGTAGTAAATTCAAGACTTTTTGGAGATATAATAAGAAAACTTGACGATTCGGATATAAAAATAACAATTGAAAAACACAACATGAACATTATTTGTAACAAGAGTGAATTTAATATAACTTGCCAAAGCCCTGATGAATATCCTATGGTAACAAATTTTGAAGAAAAAAATTCCTTTAAAATTTCCAGTGAAGAGCTTAAAGAAGCTATAAGAAAAACATCTTTTGCAGTTTCACAGGAAGATACAAGAAAGATGTTTACAGGTGTTTATATGGACTGCACCAAGGGAATAAATTTTGTTGCTCTTGATGGTTTTAGAATGAGTTTAGTTAAACTTAATAAGGAAACTAAAGAAAGTAAATCAATAATACCAGCAACAAGCTTAAATGAACTTTCAAAAATTTTAGAGGATTCTCAGGTTGATGTAAAAGTTGGAGAAAATAAAATTTTATTTGAGTTTGAAAATACAAAACTATACTCAAACTTATTTGGAGGAGAATATTTCAGTTATAAGGACTTAATAAGAGATAATCACACTACAAAAGTAAAAGTAGATAGGGGTCTTTTCCAAATAAGTCTTGAAAGAGCATCCCTTCTTGCTAAAGAAGAAAGGGCAAATCTTATAAAACTTGAAATAAAGAAAAATAGTTTAATAATAAGTTCGAATACTGAAATAGGAAATGTAACTGAAGAAATTCCCTGCCAAACTGAGGGGGATGAACTTATAATTGCCTTTAATTCAAAATATCTTCTTGATGGAATAAAAATAATTGAAGATAAAGATATTGTTCTTAATTTTACGGATTCAGTAAATCCTTGCATTATAAACACTGATTCTTACACATATTTAGTTTTACCGGTAAGACTTGCAAAGTAGGTTTTTTATGGAAAAAATAAAAATAGATACTCCCTTTATAAAACTCGACAGTTTTTTAAAACTTGCCTTGGGAATAAGTGGGGGAGATGCAAAAAATATAATTAATGATGGTCTCGTAAAAGTAAATGAAAATATTGAAACGAGAAGGGGCAAAAAACTTTATGATCAAGATAAAGTAAGCTTTGAAGATGAAATTTTTGAAGTAATATGCTTGTAAAATCAATTAGATTAAAAAATTTTAGAAATTATAAAGAAGCCCTCTTTAAAGATTTTGAAAAAATAAATGTATTTATAGGGAAAAATGCCCAAGGAAAGACAAATTTTATAGAAGCTTTATTTTTTCTTATAAGGGCTAAGAGTTTTAAAAATTCGAAAGATACGGAACTTATAAGTTTTAATGAAGATTTTTGTGAAATTGAGGGAATAATTTCTTTAAAAAATGTTGAAAATTCTTTTAAAATACAAATTTCAAAATATGATGGTAAAAAGTATTTTTTAAATGATAAAGAAGTAATTTTAAAAAATTATAAAAAAGCCATAAGTCCCGTTGTTTTTAAACCGGATGATCTTTATATTGTAAAAAATTCTCCTCAAGATAGGAGAAAATATATTGATGATATTTTAGTTAGTATAGATTCAATTTATGCTTATAATTTAAGCTCATATAAAAAAATTCTTTTTGAAAGGAATAAAATTTTAAAAGATTATAATAAAAATTTAAAATTACTGGATATTTATGACATACAACTTGCAAAATATGGATCAAAAATTTTAATAGATAGACTTAAATTTTTAAAAAATCTTGAAGAATTTTCAAAAAAATACTATAAAGACCTTTCAAAAGACGATTTTAAAATTTTATATCTTTCAACAATACCTCCAAAAAAAAGTCTTGAAGATACTGTTGATATGTATATGAAAATTTTAAAAACAGTAAGAAATAGGGATTTGGATTTAAAAATAACAACAATAGGTCCCCATAGGGACGATATTGATTTCAAAATAAATGACAGGTCCGTTAAGACTTATGGTTCTCAAGGGGAAATAAGGTCTGTGGTTTTAAGTTTAAAACTTGGCGAACTTAAACTTTTGACTGTAAAAAATAATATAAATCCAATACTTCTATTGGATGATGTTTTTTCAGAACTTGACAGTGAAAGAAGAAATTATCTTTTTAATTCTATTAGAGATATTCAAACTTTTATAACTTCAACAAGTGCTGAAGATTTAAAATTTAATGAAGCCAAGTATTATTTAATAGAAAATGGAAGTTATAAGGAGAAAAAATGACAAATAATAGGCATTATGGTGCTGATGATATTGAGGTTTTAACAGGTCTTGAACCTGTAAGAGTAAGACCTGGAATGTATATAGGTTCAACAGGAAGTAAGGGACTTCACCATTTAATTTATGAAGTTGTAGACAATTCCATTGACGAGGCTCTTGCAGGTGTTTGTGATACAATTACAATAAATTTAAATGAAGATGGCTCAGTAACTGTTATTGACAATGGTTCTGGAATACCTGTTGAAAAACATAAGGCAACTAAAAAATCAACTCTTGAAACTGTACTTACAATTTTACACGCAGGTGGAAAATTTCATAATTCTGCATATAAAGTTTCAGGGGGTCTGCATGGAGTAGGGGTTTCTGTAGTAAATGCCCTTTCTACAAAACTTATTGCAGAAGTAAAAAGAAATAAAAAATTATATAGGCAAGAATTTTCCATTGGAAAACCTACAAGCGAATTAGAAATTGTTGAAGAATTAAAAAAAGATGAAACAGGAACAAAAATTACTTTTTATCCTGATCCTTCTATTTTTGATACTGTGGAGTTTGACTATCACACTCTTGAAAGACGTTTTAGAGAAATGGCTTTCTTAAATAAGGGTGTAAAAATTATTTTTAATGACAATAGGGATAAAAATAATATAAAAAATAATACCTTTATGTATGAAGGTGGAATAAAATCTTTTGTTGAATATATTGATTCAAAAAAGAACCCTATTCACAAGGAAATTATCTATATTGATGAAGTAAGAGAAAATACTGCAGTAGAAATAGCAATTCAATATACAGATAGCTATAATGAAACAGTTTTGACTTTTGCAAATAACATAAATACAGAAGAGGGTGGAAGTCATTTATCAGGTTTTAGGTCAGCTCTTACAAGAACAATAAATGACTATGGAAGAAAGTATAATCTCATTAAAGAAAAGGAAGAAAATCTTTCAGGGGATGATGTAAGAGAAGGACTTACCGCTGTAATAAGTGTAAAAATTCCAAATCCTCAATTTGAAGGACAAACTAAAGCAAAACTTGGAAATTCAGAAACAAGGGGAATAGTTGATTCAATTCTTTCCGATAACCTTTCAAGATTTATGGAAGAAAACCCTAAAATTTCAAAAACAATTTTAGATAAGGCTCTTTCAGCAAGAAGAGCAAGGGAAGCTGCAAGAAAAGCAAGAGATTTAACAAGAAAAAGATCTATCTTAGATTCCATGAGTTTACCAGGAAAACTTGCTGATTGTCATGAATCAGACATTTCATTAAATGAAATATTTTTAGTGGAAGGGGATTCTGCAGGTGGTTCTGCAAAATCAGGTCGTGACTCAAATTATCAGGCGATTTTATCTTTAAGAGGTAAAATTATGAATGTTGAAAAGGCAAGACTTGATAAAATGTTAAATTCTGAAGAAATAAAAGCTATGATAACAGCCTTTGGTACAGGTATAGGAGAAGAATTTGACCTTTCTAAACTAAGATATGGAAAAATTATTATTATGACCGATGCCGATGTTGATGGTGCTCATATTATGACCTTGCTTTTAACATTCTTCTTTAGATACATGAAACCCCTTATAGAAGAAGGTCATGTTTATGTAGCACAACCCCCTCTATTTGGTATAAAAAGAGGTGAAAAGGTAATAAGATATTGCTACGATGAAAACGAACTTGAAAGAGCCCTTAATGAGCTTGGAAGAGATAAAAATTATAAGATAGCAAGATACAAGGGACTTGGAGAAATGAACGCGGATCAACTTTGGGAAACCACAATGGATCCAGATTCAAGGCTTCTTTTACAAATTCATGTAGAAGATTTAGTAGAAGCTGATGAAGTTTTTTCAACTTTAATGGGAGTTGATGTAGATCCAAGACGTGAATTTATTGAAGAAAATGCAAAATATGCAGAAAATATAGATGCATGAGGTAGATTATGGTAGAGAAAAATGAAAATGGAATAATTGAAGTTGATATTTCAAAAAAAATGAGGAGTTCTTACCTTGACTACTCCATGTCGGTTATAGTTTCAAGAGCTCTTCCAGATGTAAGAGATGGACTTAAGCCTGTTCACAGAAGAATTGTTTACGGAATGCAAACCCTTGGTATTACACCGGATAAGAGTTTTAGAAAATCTGCAACCCTTATAGGTGAAGTAATGGGAAAATTTCACCCCCATGGAGATTCCAGTATATATGATGCAGCAGCAAGACTTGCCCAGGATTTTAACATAAGGTATCCCCTTGTAGAAGGTCAAGGTAACTTTGGTAATGTTGATGGAGATAGACCAGCCGCTCCTCGTTATACAGAAGTCAGGATGGATAAAATAGCTCTTGAAATGTTAAGGGACATTAATAAAAATACTGTTGATTTTGTTCCTAATTTTGATGAGAGAGAATTAGAACCTACAGTTCTTCCATCAAGGTTTCCAAATTTAATTGTAAATGGTTCTGCTGGTATTGCAGTAGGTATGGCAACAAATATGGCTCCTCACAATTTAAAAGAAGCTATAAATGCAGTTGTATCTTATATGAAAAACGAAGATATAAGCATTGAAGAAATAATGAAAGATTTAAAGGGTCCGGATTTTCCTACAGGAGCAATAATTTTAGGGAAAAAGGGAATAATTGATGCTTATAAAACAGGAAGAGGAAAGATACAAGTTAGGGCAAGAGCAGAAATTGAAGAATATAAAAACAGAAGTAAAATTGTCGTAACGGAAATTCCTTACCAAGTAAACAAATCAAATTTAATAATAAAAATTGCAGACTTAGTTAAAAACAAGGAAATAGAAGGTATTTCAAATATAAAAGACCTTTCATCTCATAAAAAAGGTATAAGAATTGAAATAGACCTAAAAAGAGATGCAAATCCAAAGGTAATATTAAATCAACTTTATAAAAATACCCAAATGCAAATAACCTTCGGTATTATAAATCTTTGCCTGGTCGATGGAGAACCTAAAGTTTTAAATATAAAAGAACTTATTAAATATTATGTTGACCATCAAAGGGAAGTTGTAAGAAGAAGGACCGAATTTGATTTAGACAAGGCAAAAGCAAGGGCCCACATTATTGAAGGTTTAAAAATAGCTCTTGATAATATTGACAGAATTATAGAAATTGTAAGAAATTCAGAAGACGATGCAGAAGCGAAAGCAGCATTTACAAAGGAATTCGGACTAAGCGATCTTCAAGGTCAAGCTATTCTCGATATGAGAATTAAAAGACTTACAGGATTAGAAAGAGAAAAATTAGATAATGAATATAACGACTTAATAAAATTTATAGCAAAACTTGAGTCTATTCTTGAAAATAAAAAATTGTTGGATCAAACAATAATTGATGAAATTGAAGAAATAAAGGAAAAATATTCAGATTTAAGAAGAACTGTAATTGTTGCAGATGAAGGTGAAATAGACGAAGAAGAGTTAATTGCAGAAGAAGATGTTGTAATAACCCTTACCCAATTTGGATATATAAAAAGAATGCCAGAAGGAACCTATAAACCACAAAGGCGTGGTGGAACAGGAATAGCAGCCCTTACAACAAGGGAAGAAGATTTTGTAAAAGATCTTTATATAACATCAACTCACGATACAATTTTATTCTTTACAAACTTTGGAAAAGTATATTCATTAAAAGCCTATGACATTCCAGAAAGCTCAAGACAGGCAAAGGGAACAGCAATTGTAAATCTTCTAAATCTTTCAAGAGATGAACAAGTTACAGCAGTTGTTCCTGTAAGAGATGAAGAAGAAAGCTCTAGCCTAACAATGATTACTAAAAACGGACTTATAAAAAAGACCGGATATAGTGAATTTAAAAATATAAGAAAAAATGGACTTAATGCAATAAATTTAAGAGAGGGAGATTCTCTTATAGCAGTAAGACTTACAAAGAAAAATGATGAAATTATACTTGTAACAAAAGATGGAATGAGTATAAGATTTAGTGAAAATGCAGTAAGGTCTATGGGAAGAAGTGCTCAGGGAGTAAAATCAATAGAACTTAAAGATGAGGATGAAGTTGTAAGCTTTGATATAGCTGAAAATGATAAGTATTTACTTGTAATAAGCCAAGGCGGCTACGGAAAAATGACTAAGATGAGTGAATATAGAAACCAAAATAGAGGTGGAATAGGTCTTATTACCTATAAAATTACAGAAAAAACAGGCAAAGTAGTTTCTGCAAAAGTAATAGATAAATCTGATGAAGTTATGATGATAACTGAAAAGGGAGTAGTAATAAGAATACAAACCGAAGGTATTTCAGTAATGGGAAGACACACATCGGGAGTAAAACTTATGAATATTAAAGATTCAGAAGTAGTAGCCGTTGCAAAATATGTGGGAGATGAAATATAAATGGGCTTTGAATTAAAAACGGAAATAGACGAAAAAATTATTGTAAAAGCAATAGGAGAACTTGATATATTTGCAACTGATGAATTTAAAGAAAAAATAAGTAAAATTTACAAAGAAAATAAATTAGATATTTTATTTGATTTTGAAAATTTAGATTATATTGATTCAACAGGACTCGGAGCCTTAATTTTTATCTATAAAGAAATGGTAAATGATAATAGAAAAATAGAACTTATAAATGTTAAACCAAATATAAGAAAACTATTCTTAATAACAAAACTTGATCAAATGTTTGAAATTAGGTGAAGACATGGATAAGATAAAAATAAATATACCTCAAAAAATAGAATATTATTCCTCCGTAAGATTATTTATTGCAGGAATTCTATCTAACTTTGACTTTGATGTGGAATATATAGAGGACTATAAAATGGCAGTAACAGAAGGTTTAAACATTTCAAACATCCAAGGAAAGTTAGAAAATATAGAAATTGAATTGGACATTGAAAAAAATTATATTATGACATTTATAAAAGGAATAGAAGAAAATTTTAAAGAAGAAGAAACAGAAATGTCCAAACTTATAATAGAATCCCTAATAGATAAAGTAATTTTTGAAGGGGATGGACTAAAATTAATAAAAATTAGAGAATAATATGGAAAAAAACAACTCCAAAGAAAAGAAATCAATTAAAGAAGAACGAAGAAAAAAATTTGAAGAATATTATAAAACAAGAGATCCAAAATTAAGAGAAGAATTAATAAAAGATCATCTTTACATTGTAGATATTCTTTCAAAAAAGTATTCAGGAAGGGGCATTGAATACGAAGATATATATCAAGTAGCCTCCATAGGATTAATATATGCCGTAGACAGATATGATCCAAACAAAGGATATGAATTTTCCAGTTTTGCAACTCCCACAATAATAGGCGAAATAAAAAAATACTTTAGAGATAAAGGATGGACAATAAGAGTACCAAGAAGAATCCAGGAACTCTCAAAAAAAATTAATAACGCAAAAGTATATTTATCCCAAAAATATCAAAGAGTGCCCACAGTAAATGACATTGCAAAATATCTTTCCAGTACACCGGAAGAAATACTCGAAGCAGCAGAAGCATCAAAAGTATATTCTTTACAATCCCTTGATGTTATTTATGAAGCAACAGAAAGCGACAGAGATGTAAATCTTTCTGAAATCATAGGAGAAGACGAAGAATATTTTGATAAAATTGAAATGAACGACTTTGTAGGAAAACTTCTTGAAAATTTAAACGAACTTGAAAGAAATATTTTAATGGAAAGATACTTTAAAAAGAGTACGCAAGTAGCAATAGCAAAAAAATTTCAAATATCTCAAATGACAGTATCCAGAATAGAAAAGAAAGTTTTAGAAAAATTAAAAAAAGAAATAGAAAAAAATCTTGGAGAATAAAAATGAATAGAAGAAAATTTTTACTCAATTTAAATAAGATAGTATATTTTTTCGAAATGTTAATTTCAATATTATTGATATTGGGAATAATTATTTCAGTGCCGGATATTTTCAGATACTATCACGCTATAATACTTTCACCGGCAGAACCCAGTTACGAACTATTTAAACACTTTTTAGATCATGTGCTTTTACTTGTAATAGCCGTTGAATTTGTACTTCTAATGGTTGCTCATTCGGACTCAACAATAATTCACTTAATAATGCTTGTAATAGCAAGAAAAATGTTAATAAAATCAGACACCATGAATGATATTATAATAGGAGTAGTAGCAATATCAATATTGTTTGCAGTAAGAAAATTTTTAATATCAAGCTCAAACGCAGGAATATTTTCATCAAATGACAATATCTTCAGTGCTTCAACGGACATAGAAGAAATAAATAGAAAATATAATTTTGAAATAGAAACCAGGGGCAATAATTCCATAGGCGGTTTAGTGTCAGATCTTATACAAGAAAAAGGCTATGACCTTGAGCTGGGAACAATGGTAGATGACGGAAAATATATTTATGAAGTTATAAAAAGTGCCAGCAACGTAATAGAAAGTGTAAGCATCCACCCAATAAATTAAAAAAATAGAAAACACGCAAAAGCGTGTTTTTTCTTTTATAAAAACAAAAAAATTTTCTATGCTATAATGCAAAAGAGGTGTAAGTAAAATGAAGAAAATTTCCTTAGCAAAACTTTTTTGGATTTTTTTTAAAATAAATGCCATAACTTTCGGGGGAGGCTATACAATTGTTCCTATAATAAAAGATATATTTGTGGAAGATTTAAAATTAATAGATGAGGAAAAAATGCTTGATATAGTTGCTCTTGCCCAAGGAGGTCCGGGAGCAATGGCAATATCAACATCAGTTCTAACAGGATATAAATTAAGGGGACCTGTGGGAGCTATTGTTTCACTAGTAGCATCAAGTATGCCCTGTTTAATAACCCTTTCAATAATTTCACAATTTTATCAAGCTTTTAAAACAAATTTTTATATAAGTTCAGCTCTTTTAGGTATAAGTGGGGCAATAAGTGCCGTACTTTTTATAACCGTATATAGGATGGGCAAAAGTGCAATTAAAAAATTTCCTATTTTTTCAAGTTTTGTAATTATAATTGTATTTATTTTGGGATTTTTCTTTAAAGATATAAATAAAATTTATTTAATTATTTTTTCAGGGCTTTCAGGACTTATAACTTTTAGTCTTTTTAAGGAGAAAAAAAATGCTAATTAATTTATATTTGACTTTTTTAAAAATAGGAATGATGGCCTTTGGAGGAGGATATGCAGTAATTCCCCTTATAGATGAATTTGTTGTAGAGGGAAATAAATGGATGAATTCAAGGGAATTTTTGGATTTAATTTCTATTTCTCAAATGACACCGGGACCAATAGCAATAAACTCAGCAACCTTTGTAGGACAAAAAGTATATGGAATAATAGGTTCAATAGTTGCAACTCTTGGAGTTATAACACCTCAATTTATTTTAATGATGATCCTTGGATATTTTCTATTTTTAAAAAATAAAAAATTTATATCTTTGGACAGGATTTTAAATGGAATAAAAGCAGGAGTAGTTTCCCTTATTTTAATAACTGCCATAAATCTTTTTGACCAATCAGTTTTTATAGGGGCATATTCATTAAAAAATATGGTTTTACCCGCTGCAGTAACTTTTATATTTGGACTTATCCTATATGGAAAAAAGGTTTCTCTTTTTAAAATAATAGGATTAAGTGCAGTTTTAGGTATAGTTTTAAATTTAATAATAAAATAAAAAAATGGACTTTTAAAAAATAAGTCCATTTTCTTTCATTGATTTAAATTCATTTAACAAAATTTTAAATTCTTTAGTTATAAATTTATCTTCCTTGTAGTGAAGAGTAAATCTTTCAGTAAAACCGATATCAGAAATAATTTCATAATTTTTAGAAGCTATTTCAGGTAAAAAAGCAAAATAAGGACCAATATCAAGAAGTTTTAAAACTGAATCTAAGGATGAACATTCCCAAGCTGTATCAAGTCTATATCTTTCTTTTAAACTTTTTAAAATCTTTATGGGATAAGAAGTTGACCATGAAACAAATTGAAGTTTATCAGGTAATAAATTTGCATTTTGTTTATTTGCACAAAGAAGAAACTTTACATTAAGAAATTCAAAAGTATTAGTATAAGAAAAAAGTTCCTGCCTTCCAAAAAGACAATCAATTTGATTATTTTCAAAAAGTTCTTTTAAAATATGTAAATCCTTTGAAACAAATTTAAGGCAAATACCATATTTATCTTCTAAAGTTTTTTTGAAATTTTCGATTAAAGGTACAGGTACATCTTCGCTTATTCCAATTTTAATCAAAGAAGTATTTAAAAGTTCCAAACTTATATCTTCAAAATCTCTTAAAAGTTTTTTTGAAGAATAATAAAACTTATATCCTGCATCTGAAAGATAAAGACTTTTTCTTACTCTTTCAAATAAAACAACATCAAACTCACTTTCTATTTGAGCAATTGCATGAGAAACTGTAGGCTGTGATATATGTAAATTTTTTCCAGCTTTAGACATGTTTTTAGTTTTTGCAACCTCTAAAAATATTTCCAAATCTCTAAGGGTCATGTTTTCACCTCCTTTTACTAAGACATTATATCAGCTTAATAATAAGAAGTGAAATAAAATAATTAAATTTATTTATAATTTAAAGGTGATTTTTATATAAGTTTGCATTTGCTTAAAATCTCCCTTATACTGAATTAATAGAAGAGAAAAGAGAAAATAAAAGTAAAATATAGACATGAAAAAAACAAGAAATATAAATCTTACGGAGGGATCAATTTATAAAGGCATAATTGCCTTTTCAATACCCCTTCTTTTATCAAATTTTTTACAACAATTATACAATACGGCAGACCTTGTAATTGTAGGTAGATTTGCAGGGAAAAACCCCATGGCTGCAGTAGGCTCCACAGGACAGATAAGTGCACTATTAATAGGGCTCTTTTTTGGTTTAACCACAGGAGCAAGTGTAGTAGTATCTCAAGTTTATGGAGCAAGAGACAGAAAAAAGCTTGAAAAAAGTATTACAACTTCCTATGCCATAGCCATAGTGGGAGGAATAATTTTAACAATAGTAGGGAGCCTCTTATCTCCTTGGATTTTAAGAGTTGTAAAAACTCCCGATGAAATTATGGATATGGCTGTAAGTTATATGAGGATTTTTTTCTTCGGAATGATACCTCTTTTAGTTTATAACATGGGATCTGGTATATTAAGGAGCATGGGAGATTCAAAAAGACCCTTTAACTTTTTACTTGTAGCGGCAATTACAAACATAATTTTGGATATAATTTTAGTTGCAGGTTTTAAAATGTCTGTTGAAGGGGCAGGATGGGCAACATTTTTTGCTCAAGTTATAAGTGCAATCCTTGTAACCTATTCCCTAATAAAATCTGATTTTGTAAGACTTAACCTAAAAAATATTTTTAAAATAGACACAGATATTTTAAAAGAAATATTTAATATAGGAATACCAGCCGGTATTCAATCAGCTATTATTTCCTTCTCCAACGTATTAATTCAATCAAAAATAAATGAGTTCGGTGCAGATGTAATAGCAGCTTACAGTGCAGGAGGAAGGATAGATAATTTTATCTATATGGGAATTGTTTCCGTAGCCCTTTCAGCAACTACCTTTACAGGACAAAATATAGGTTCAAGAAATTATAATAGAGTTCGTCAGGGAACAAAAGTGAGTATTATTATAGGAGTAGCGGTTTCTTTATCCCTAAGCCTATTCACCTTTGTATTTGCAGATCCCCTTATAAAATTGTTTAATAAAGACCCCTATGTAGTTGAAGTTGGTAAAATATATATCAGAATTTTATGCACAACTTATTTTATTTTCTCCATGAGCGAAGTTTTAGGAGGAGTAATAAGAGGGGCAGGTTTTGCCATGGCACCTATGCTTATTTCAATAGTTTTCATGTGCGGAGCAAGGATGATTTGGATTTATATAGTCTTAAAAATGATTTACAGAGTGGAAATTATTTTTATGGCTTGGCCTGTAACATGGGTTCTTGCCTTTATAGCAAACTACTTTTATTATAAATTTGGAAAGTGGAGAAGACTTCTTCCCATTTAAAAAATTCAAAATAAATAAAAATATGAAAAAAGGCCTTAGGGTCTTTTTTTGATATAATATAAGTATGGTAGAAGGAAAAATAACAAGGATGGAAAAACTCAGCCTAAAAGACGCTTATGAATTTCAAAATTGGGGTCAGTATGAAAATCCTTTATTAAGAGATTACAACTTCATAGAAGATGAAAATTTTTTAATTAAAAATTGGTACCAAGAAAAAACAAAAAACAGATATAATGAATATTGGACAATTTTTGCTAATCAAAAACCTGTTGGTTTTATATCTTTTAAAAAAATAAACAAAATTTTTTCATCAGCAGTTTTAGGTTTGGCAATAGGAGCAAAATACAACAACTTAGGCTACGGACAAGATGCCTTAAAAACCATGGCACAATATTATTTTAAAGAAAGAGGACTAAAAAAAATAACATTAAAAGTCGCAGCCTATAACAAAAAAGCCCTTCACATCTATGAAAAAATCGGATTTAAAAAGGTTTCAAAGGGCCTTATGTTTCTTGAAAAAGATTTGTATCAGTATGGCCAAGGACAGGATTTTGTAAAAATTTTAGGTAAAAAATTCATGTCTTATTTTGTTATGAAATTGGAAAGGTAAAAAATGGGAATTTTTTTAAACAAATGTCAGTTGGACTTAGGTTCAACCTCAATAGAAAATATATTTATTAACGACTTTATGCCCTCAGCAGATGGGTCTTTTGTAAAAGTTTATATAATGGGCCTAAAACTTCTAAAAGAAGGGCAAGGTGGTGCTGTAAAAGCTTCAGACATGGCAGATTTATTAGGCATACTTGAAAATGATGTATATAGAGCTTGGGATTATTGGGAAAAGCAAAATTTAATAAAAATAAAAAGAGAAAATAATGAGATGGACATATACTATGTAAACTTAAAAGAACTCTATATAAAAAATGTTTGGAATATTGAAAACAAAAGTCGTGAAAATTTCAGCCAAATAGTAGAGAATCCCCAAGTAGCAAACTTTTTATCAAGAATCGAATTTCTTTTAAGAAAGAGCATTTCTCCCATGCAAAAACAGGACATTTACAATTGGATAGGAGTTTATAATATGCCCATGAGCCTTATTGAAGAAGCCTTTTTCTTTGTAACAGAAATAAAAAATATATACAATGTAAAATATGTTGAAAAAGTTGTAAGGGACTGGAGCGAAAAAAATATCAGAACTCCAGAAAAACTTGAAGAAAATTTCAAAGAGCATGAGAAAAAGTATTACAACTATAATTTTGTTATGAAAGCTATAGGTCTTACAAAAAAAACCTTCAACCAATTTGATTTTGATTTAATAAATTCCTGGTATAGTGAATTTTCAGAAGACATAATTGAAGAAGCTCTTTCAAAAACTGTAAATATACAAAGTCCAAACTTAGGTTATGTAAATGGAGTTCTTGAAAATTGGAAAAAGAGCGGCTATACAAGTTTAGAACAAATAAGGTTAAATGACACAAAAGATAAAAAAGTTAAAAAAGTGGGTCCTAATTTTAAAAGTTTAAATAATAAAACAGATTCTTATACGGGAAAAGAACTTGAAGATATTGCAAAGAAAAAAGTTGAAAAACTTCTTGATTCTATGGATAAGGGTGAATAATTTGAAAATATTTCAAAAAATTTCTAACGAATATGAAAAAATAAGAAATGAAAATGCAAAAATTGAAGAAGAAAGAAAAAGGAAAGTCTATGAAAAAATCCCGGAGCTTAAGTCTATTGAACAGGAGATAAATCAAATAGGAATTAGGGCTTCTATTGCAAGTTTAAAAGGAAAAGATACAGAAATTTCCAAAGACGAACTTAAAAATTTAAAAAATTTAAAGGATCAACTTTTACTTGCAAATGGCTATGATGTAAATTATTTAGATAAAATTTACACCTGTAAAAATTGTAAAGATACGGGAATAAGTGAAGATGGAAAAAGATGTTTTTGCATGGAACAAAAAATGGCAAAAGAACTTTATAAAATGAGTAACTTAGACTACACCCTTCAAAAAGAAAATTTTGAAACTTTTGACATAAATATTTTTTCCAAGGAAACCTATATTGAAGGAGAAAAAAGTCCCAGGCAAAACATGGAGGACATTTTAAATATTGCCTGGAGATTTATTTCAACTTTTAAAAATTCCAACGACATGAACTTACTTTTTTATGGTTCCACAGGTCAAGGCAAAACTTTTTTAGTAAACTCCATAGCAAAAGAACTTTTAGACTCTGGAATAAATGTAGTTTATCAAACAGCCTGGGAAATTTTTGATATGCTTGAAAAAAGAAGATTTAGAAAAGATGAAGATTTTGACGAACTTAAATTTACCATGCTTATAGAATCTCAACTTTTAATAATCGACGATTTGGGAAGTGAATTTTCAAACACCTGGCTTGCATCTGAAATTTTTAACATTTTAAATTCCAGAATGTTAAAGGGTAAAAAAACTATAATTTCCACAAACTTAGAACCTAAAGAACTTTCAGAAAGATATTCTCAAAGGGTTTTCTCAAGAGTTTATGATAAATTTTTTCCAATAAAATTTTACGGACCAGACTTAAGATGGGAAAGAAAATAAAAATATAAATTAAGGCGATTTTGATCGCCTATTTTTTTTAAAGTTTTAAAAATTTAACATTCTTTTATAAATATTGGGATTTGGTATAATAGAAAAAGGAGGTCTATATGAGCGATAAAATTTTAGTCTGTGATGATGAAGCTGCAATAGCAAATATAGTCAAATATAATTTGGAAAGGGAAAAATACGAAGTTGAAGTTGCTTATGACGGAGAAGAATGTCTTAAAATTTTAGAAAATAACGATTTCGGTCTTATTATTTTAGATGTTATGATGCCAAAACTTGACGGTTTTTCAACTTTAAGGGAAATTAGAAAGACAAATAACATTCCCGTTATAATGCTCACTGCAAAAGAAGACGAAGTCGATAAAATCCTTGGTCTTGAACTTGGAGCTGATGATTATGTAGTTAAACCTTTTTCCATGCGTGAGCTTATTGCAAGAGTCAAAGCAAATTTAAGAAGGCGAGATTTTGAAGCTGAAGATAAATCTCAAAGCAAGGAAGAAAATGAAATTATTGAAGAAAATGATTTAAGAATAGATCTTGCAAAATATGAAGTAAAAAAACGTGGAAAAATTGTAGAGCTTACCCTACGGGAATATGAACTTTTAAAATTTTTAGTCTTAAATAAGGGACAGGTTTTTTCAAGAGAAGAGCTTCTTGAAAAAGTTTGGGGCTATGAATATTATGGAGACATTCGTACAGTTGATGTTACAGTTCGTAGACTTCGTGAAAAAATAGAAGACAAAAACAAAGAATTTAAATACATAATAACCATACGAGGAGTAGGTTATTATTTTGGAGGTTAAAATGTTTCAAAGCGTCAAATGGCGACTTATAACTATATACTTGGTCCTTGAGCTTATTGTCCTTTCAATTGTAAGCTCATTTATAGTAAATAGACTTGAAACTGAACAAATAGGAAATATTTCAAAAAACATGGAGGCTAATGTAAACTCACTCATTAGCTCTTCTTTTGATGTTTTTAACGAAGACCTATATAAAAATAAAAATAAGATTGATGAACTCATAAATAATTGGCGTCTTTCATCAAATGAAAGTATTTATGTAATAACATCTGAAAAAGAACCAGTTATTATTTCATCAAACACCAATGCAAGGGATTATTTTTTAAACAACAAACAAAATGCCTTAACTTATAAAAATTTAGAGCCGGATTTGATTTTACAAGCCCTTCAAGGGAAAAAAGCAGAAAGCCTTGTAGAGAATAAAAATACATCTGAAAACACAAAACATCTCTTAAAACCCATTATAAGTGACGATGGAGAAGTAAGGGGTTTAATTTATGAAATTTGCGACTTGCAAAGCGTATATAATGTTTTAAATTATGCAAAAAATATCTTAACAAGTGCAATAATTTTTGCCCTTATAATAACCTTAGTTTTAGCCTACATACTGGCAGGTTCCATAACAAGACCCATAAAAGATTTAACCTTAAAGGCAAAAGAAATGGCAAAGGGAGATTTTAATCAAAGGGTAGAAGTTAAAAGTGATGATGAAATTGGGAAATTAGGCAACACCTTTAATTATCTTACAGATGAATTAAATCTTACCATTGATAAAATGAACATTGAAAAGTCAAAACTAAATACAATTTTTGACTACATGGCTGAAGGAGTAATTGCCGTTAATAGAAATGGAATTTTAATCCATGCAAACCCTATAGCCAAGAAAATTTTAAACTTAAACGACAAGTCCATAGGAAGTCCCATAGACTTAATAAGAGTAAACATAGATAAACTTAATTACTCAGACTATAAAAGTCTTAAGGGAGAAAAAAATTTAGATCTTAACAATAATTTTTACAAGGTAAAATTTGCCCCCTACAAAAGTGAGGGTTTAAATTCAGGAATTATAGTAGTTCTTCAAGACATAACAAAAGAACACAAACTCGATTTAATGAGAAGGGAATTTGTTGCCAATGTATCCCACGAATTAAAAACTCCCATTACAACAATAATGTCTTATACGGAAACTCTTTTAGATGTTGACCTTGATGAAAATGGAAGAAAAAACTTTTTAAAAGTTATTGAAAGAGAAAACAAAAGAATGGCAAGGCTTGTATCTGATTTATTACAACTATCCAACATGGACTACAAAGAAACAAATTGGAAATACGAAGCCATAGATACTTATGATTTTATAAGTGAAAATGCAGAATCTCTTGAAGTTTTATTAAATAAAAAAAGGCAAAAATTAACTTTGGACATTCCGAAAAATATAAATAAAATGTTTGTGGATAGACATGGAGCAGACCAAGTTTTCAGAAACATTTTGGCAAATGCCATTAACTACACAGAAGATATGGGCAAAATAGAAGTAGAAGCAAGAAGTCTTGGAGCAAATGTAACAATAGAAGTAAAAGACAATGGAGTGGGAATTGCAAAAGAAGATTTAAACAGAATTTTTGACAGATTTTACAGAGTTGAAAAATCACGTTCAAGGGCAATGGGAGGAACGGGACTTGGTCTTTCCATAGCTAAAGAAATTATTGAATCCATGGGAGGCTCAATAAAAATAGAATCAGTTTTAAATGAGGGAACAAAAGTTACTTTAAGCTTTGCAGGTGTCTTATGAAAAAAATTTTGTCAAATTTAACCATAATTTTTTTATCTTTACTTTTAATCTTTCAGGGACTATTTTTATGGATATCTCCAGGAATTTTAAAAAAAAGAGAAAAAATAGAAGAATTTAATACCCAAGACATTATTAAAAAAATTTTTACCCCAAGATATATACTTGCAAACTTTTCACCTAAAAACCACGGACTTATTTTTAAAATCAGTAACTATTGGAAAGAAGACTTGGATAAAATAGGAAAAATATTAAGCCAAACAGGACTTGATGAAACAGAAGAAATAAGTATGGAAGAATATATGACCTTGCAGGAAAAACCCTCAATAGTATATAGATTTTCCCAAGTTATGGACGGTCGTATTTTTATAAATGCCATGGGCTATGAAAGAAAAAACAGGGAAATAATAAAGGGCAATTTCAGTGAAATCTATTTTTCCCAAGATGGAGATGTAATTTTACACTCGGCGGATAAAAATTATAAATTAAAATATGAAGAAGAAGACTTTGTAAAAGATAGGCTAACTGAACTGGCGAAAAGTGATTACTTAAACGTACTAAACTTCAAAGAACTTTACGGAATAAATAAAAACATATATCTTCCAAAAGATAAAATTATCTATCTTAGAGATGTATCCTATGTAAACGAAGTATCTAAACTGAACAATTTACAAAAGGCCAACATGGCTATGAAATTTTTATCAAAGGACATTGACTACATCAAGGAAATAAAAGATCAGGAAGGAAATACCTATGTCTATGGGCCGAGTTTTTTAAAAATTTTGGACAGAGGACTTATAGCTTATAAAAATACAGACCAGGTAAAAAAAGAAGATAGCCAAAAATATGAAAATTTAATACTTGCCTGTAACTTTATAGGATCCAAGACTGGAAAAACTGACGGTTTTTATTTTAGCAGCTACAATAATCAAGACAAGGATGACTTTAACCTAAGCTTTGAATTTAGAGAAGACGGAATTCCCTTAATTTTTATGGAAGACAAAAAAGATTATATAAACGTAAAAATCTCATCAAAACAAATTAAAGAATACCAAGAAATTTACAGAAGAAGCGAAGAAGGAGAAGGCGTTATAAAAATGCCCATAAGAACAAAAAAATTGGAGGACATAATTCTCGAAAACCCTCAAATATTTTCTGAAGGCATAGAAAAAGCCTTGGAAAACATAGGGGGAGCAAGTCTTGTATATTTAGATTTAAATGAAAAAAATTTGAAAGCAGGCCTTAAAATCAGTTATAAAAATAAATCCTACTATTATTCTTATGAGGCGGAAAAATTTATTGAGGTGAAAAATGGATTGGCAAAGAGCTAAAAAAGTTATGCTTTTAATTTTGCTTATAACAAATTTAATATTATTCGCCTTGATTTTATACAGATATGAAAACTATAAAGACAAAAGCACAAGCAGTGAATTTATAAATAAAGTAACTCAGCTTTTAAAAACAAAAAACATAAGCCTTGAAACAAAAATTCCCAAATATAAATTAAACATGAAAAGCTTAAATGTTGAATTTGAAACCTACGACTTAGATAAAATAAACACCATGTTTTTTAACGACATGGGAATAGTCAGCACAACAACAAGGGGAAACGGAAGAATAGACTCAAAAGACAGCTCCTTTATTTTAATAAATTCAAGAAGAATTTTATACGAAAGGCAAAGAGGACAAGGCTATACAATTAATAACTTAGAAGACGCAGTAAAGGCAAGTAAAGATTTTTTAGTAAAACACGGATTAAGCAACACAGACATGATAATTACAAAAATGGAAAAAGAAGAAGATCAATTTATAGTAGAATATAGAAAACTCTATGACAATAAGCTTCTTGAAACTTCCTATACAAACTTTAAAATGGACAAAAACGGAGTAAGGAAACTTGACAGACTCTGGCTCAACGTAATTGATGAAAGCGGAAGAAAAATATATATGGAATCCGCCCCAAAAGCCCTTTTATCCATTTTGGGAAAAGACATATCGGACAAGAAAATAACAAAAATAGAAGCTTGTTATTACTTTGATCCAGAAGAACAAGGTTATATAGACGACATAACAAAAGTACTTCAAGGACGTGCAATTCCATCTTGGAGAATAGAATTTGACGACGGAGAAGATTTAATAGTTGAAAATTATTAAAAAATAAAATCCATTGAAAAAATAACAATGGATTTTTTTAATACAAATAAAATTAAAACCTTGCAAGGGAATGTAGGGACCAATTTGAAGCCCTAACCCGATTTTT
>CAMQDG010000007.1 GCA_946999425.1 uncultured Peptoniphilus sp. | reverse complement strand
ATGGCGATTCCCTGACCCTCTCTTAAAATTCCAAGAAGAAGATGTTCCGTTGAAACCTCTTTACTCTTAGTTTGTTTTGCAGCCTCAAAGGCAAGCTCTATTATTCTCTTAGTCCTTGGGGTATATCCTAAATTATCCATGCCTTGGTTGTTGCCCCTGGAAATAAGGCTGTCAATTTTTTCTTTTACTTTTTCATAATTTATGCCAATGCCCTTTAAAATTTTAGAACCTAAACCCTTTTCTTCTTTAATAACTCCAAGAAGAAGATGTTCACTTCCTATATAAGCATGACCGCTTAACCTTGCTTCATTTTGTGCAATTATAAGTGCTTTTTGTCCAGACTCCGACCATTTTATATACATGTCCATCAAAAAACCTCCTTCATAATACGTCTAATTTTATTGGCACGTAAAATATCCCTGGACTTTTTTTCAATAATGGCTCCTCTTTCTATTTGCAAGCCTCCATCAGTTAAAGTTTTTGCTAATTCATAAATATCTATTTGGCTCTTTGCCTTTATAATACTTAAATCTATACCTAAGGCTATATTTGAAAAATTATTTATCATTTCTTCCTCAGAAATAATCCTTGCATTTCTCAAAATACCATAAGATCTGTTTACCAGATCCTCAAGATTAATTATTTCGTCCATATAAAATTTTTTACGTTTTTCTTTTTCCATATCCTCTATTTCAAGAGCAAGAGAAGAAATTTTGTCAATTAAATAATCTTCTCCAATTCCTATAGTTTTTTCATTAGTTAAAACAAAAATATCCTTACTTTCTTTTCCACTTTTCTCCATTCTATCAAGGCTAAAACCCATCCTTAAAAGAGAGCGACTTAAAGAATCAATGCCATAATAATTAAGAGCCGGTATACTCATTAAAACTCCAAGTTCAAGACCTGTGCCTAAAAGTTGGGGTTGACTTGTTAAATAGCCGAACTCTCCATCAAAAGCATATTTTAAATTTTCACTTATAAAATCATCTATATTATTTATCTTTTCCCACATCTCTTTTAAATGTAAACCTCTTAGAGAATCTGTAATAAGAAGATGATCTTCCTCCATTAAAAAAATATCCGGAAAATCTTTTTTTGACTCAAAAGAAGAAATCTCCCTATTTTCCATAAGCATAGGACTTGTGGAAATACTATCCACAAATTTTAGTCTCTCAAGAGAAGTCATTTGAGAAATTTTTTGTCTTTCATAACCCCTTAAGCTTAAAAGGTCATGAATTTTTAAAGAAAGCTCTTCAGCTTCTGTAGATGAAATTCTGGGAATGAAAGGAAAGCCACTTATATTTCTGTGTAATCTTATCCCGGAAAGAATAATCATTTTTCACCCCTTAAAGCCCTAAGCTCATCTCTGATTTTTGCAGCCTCCTCATAATTTTCAAGAGAAACCGCCATATTTAATTTGTCATTTAAATCCATTTCATGACGTCTTAATTTTAAATCCTTTGAAATATTAATAGGCATCTTGCCCTTATGAGTCCAAGAATTTTGAAGATTTTTAAGAAATCTTTCCACATCAGGTCTAAACTCATCATAGCAAGATTCACAACCAACACAAGTTTCTTCCATAACTTGACCTAAGGTTGAGCCGCAGTTTCTGCACTCTTTTATCTCCATTTGGTCTTCACTGCCGCTTCTAAATTTAAATATATCTTGTAAAAATCCCTTCACCTTATCATTCATAAAAACATTAAAAAAGCCCTCGCCCTTTAATTTTTTTTCAGCGCATTGGGGACAGAGATGAATTTCACTTATATCTTCTCCTATAACCTTTGTGAAAGAAATTACAGCTTCATTTTTTTTACAATTATCGCAAATCATAATTCCCCTCCTAAAATAAACAAAACAATATTTTTTAAAATATCGGCTCTTATATTATTTCTGTCTTCCACATGAGAACCTAAAGCCCTATCACTTATAGCTGCCTTAATAATATTAGCCTCTCTTTGTGTAAGCTTTCCAGCCTTTAAAAGAGAATTAATAAGTTCTTCAGCCTTGTCCCTTGTAATTGAATCTCCAATTTCATCTATAAATACATTTCTTGCAAGCTCAGCATTGGGAAACCTTACCTTAGTAATCCTAATAAAGCCTCCCCCTCCACGCCTTGACTCAACATAATATCCCTTGTAAGGAGTAAAACGAGTAGTTAAAACATAATTTATTTGGCTTGGAGCACAGTCAAACCTCTCTGCTAAAAGAGATCTTTGTATTTCAAGACTTCCTTCTGCTTCCTTTAACATTGCAAGTAAAAAATCTTCTATTGAATTTGAAATTTTTGCCATAATATCACCTTTGACCATCTTTGCCTTTTCAGACAAAAAAAATATTTCTTTAGATTATGATAACATGAACCAATTATTCTGTAAAGAATTTTTAGACCTTCTTTGATGTTTTATTAAAAATTAAAGTAAAAATAAATTTTTTTACGCTCTACATAGGGCAATTTGTTTTTATTAAAAAAGTTGTAAGTTTTTTTACTTACAACTTTTATTTTTATATGTTTAATATTTTTTGTGCGTTTTTATAAAAAATTTTATTATATATTTCTTTTGTTATTTCTTTTTCTTCTAAGAGTTTATTTAAATAATCCATTAGGGGAAAATATTGGTCTTTTTGGTATATGTCTGTTCCAAACATGAGTCTGTCTTGAAATTCTTTTATAAATTTTATTCCAAATTCTTTATCTCGCATAAGGGCATTGCCGCCACTGTTTGCTGATAAGTCACAGTAGAGATTTTTGTATTTTCTTAAAAGGTAGCTAAGTCTTCCTTCTTCTACTTTTCCTTTTGGATATTCGTTTCTTTCTTCTATGGTGAGATTTTCTTTATTTTTTGAAATTTCAAACCAAAAGGGCTGTGAGTGTCCTATAAATATTAGTTGAGGAAATTTTTTTAGGGCTTTTTCCAGTCTTGGAAGGCCTTGTTCGTCATACACTCCGTAATATTTTCCTATTTGCGGGCTTATGTGAAATAGGACTGGCATTTTATTTTTCTGACAGGCATCGAATAAAAGGAAAAGTTTTTCTGAGTCTATTTCTTTGTTATAGGTTAGTTCTCCTACTCCTAGTGCTCCTAATGCTTTTTCTTCTTTTATTCTTTCTTCTATTTTGTCTTCCTTATCCAAGTCTATGTTACACATATAACCATATCTTTCTGGATATTTTTCTACTATTTTTCTCAGTTCATAGTTACTCATTACGTCTTCTTCTTTTTCTGAACTGGACATTAATATGGATTTGTATATTCCCCTTTTATTCATGGATTTTATCATTTCTTGGGGATTTATTATTTCTTCTCCGTTTAATTTTTGTCCTTCTTTTTCTGTTACGTGAACGTGTATGTCAATCTTCACCTTTTTCACTCCTTAGAGCAAGTTCTGCTGCTATTTGATCACTTTTTTCTTTGTTTAGATTAAATATAAATACTATTCCTATTAATTCTATAATACATGCTGCTAGGGGTATTCCCGTTCCAAGATATCTTATGGCACTTATTACGTGGGGGCTTTGGTTTGCTGCTCCTGTTACAAATCCTACGATACTTAATAGGGCTGTTGCTCCAAAGGATGCCAGTGTTGAGCCTATCTTTCTTGAGAATGTATAGATTGAATATAGGGTTCCGTCATTTCTTTCGTGGTAGATATATTCATGATAGTCTATTGCGTCTGCTACAAATGCCCAAACAAGCATTACAAAGGTACATTGTCCTATGTTTGCAAGGGTCATTAGTATTATATAAATTTTTACTTCTTCTATTGGTTTTACAAATAGGAGGATGGCTATTACAAGGTTCCATAGTAGGGCTCCTATTAATAGTTTTTTCTTTCCTATTTTTGTGGAGAGTCTTGGTACTATTACAAAGAGTATAACTGTAAGGGGTATTTGCAAATACATATACATTGATTGCATTTTCGGTGCTTTGTAAAATTCTTTAAAGATAAATCCGCCAAATTGTGAATTTCCTGTTATAAATATAAGAGATCCTATTGATGCGAACATTATTCCAAGCATGGCTTTATTTTTTAATGCTTGTCCTACTACTTTAAAGAAGGAGTATTCTTTATTTTTTGTGTTTTCTTCAAATTTTTTGCTTGTATATGAGTGTCTTTCTATGGTGAAAAGCATAAGGATGGTGTAACAAATTAGGCATCCAAGGGCTGCTATTACCCCTACTTTTACATAGCCTGAAGGATTTGGGTTGTTATTTGAATCCCAAATAAACATTGGTATTACTGACATAAATCCATATCCTACAAGGGTTCCCCCTATTGCTCTACATGCGGATAATTTACTTCTTTCTGAGGGTACAAGGGTTACTACTGATGCCATTGCTCCAAAGGGCATTGAGGTTCCTGTGTAACTTACTCCGTATAAAATATATACAAAGGCTACCCAAATATGTTTTGTGATTTCTCCAAAGCCAAGGCTTGTTACGTCAAAGAAGCCAAGTAATATTGATATGGCTAAGGGCCACATGAATATTTTTATCCAGGGTTTAAATTTGTCTGTTTTTTTACTTATTTTAAATCTGTCTGGTAGTGATCCTATTAGTGGATCGTTTACTGCGTCAAATAGTCTTGCAAATAAAAATAGTCCTGACATAAATTTAGGGTCTACTTTTAAAACGTAAGTTGTAAATACGAGGAAGAAGGCGTCAAATGTAAGATTTACAAAGGATCCTGCCATATCTCCTGCTATATATCCTATTTGGTCTTTAATTCCAAAGGGTCTGAATTTCATAATACACCTCTTTATTTTTTAATATTTTTCGCCCAATCAATTGCTCTTTCTGCGTCATTTTTTGTGAGCATTTTTTCTTTTACTTGATTAAGGGCATATTTTTCAAATTTATCAATATAGTTTTCAAAACTTCCATAAATTTCTTTAATTTTTTCTTCTGGGAAGAATTCCATAATTCCGTTTGTCAGATTATCCTCTGCATTGGCAAGATATTTTGCTTTTGGAACTTCTAAAAATGGGCTTCTTATTCCTCCTAATGTGTTTCCATATTTGTCTTTTACAAATTTTCCCTTTTCTCTTTTTAAGGGTTCTATTATTGGTGGTTCATTGCCATTTTTTGCCCAATCATGAAGAAAATCTAAAATAGAATTTATATAAAAATCAAAGGGTAAATCATTTAGTCTATAGTCATAATCGCTGTCTAAAAGTCTTGCTGGACATTTAGTTTTAACTATTTCTTCGTTTTTGGGAACAAGGGGCGATGCTGCGTTAGTATGGGGTGCTCCTGCCATTTCATAATATCTTCTTTTATTTTTATCCGTATTTTCATTTTTTGTCTTCTTAAACTCTGAACCCATGGATTCAAATAATTTATAATCTCCCTCTGCGTTAAATGTTATCACAGGACGGTCTATTTCCTCTTCTCTGCATTCTTTTATGCTCATAGGTACCTTAGAGTCTTTTATTTGTCTTAAGGCCCTTCCAAGACCTCCTGAGGCTAATGAAAGGTATCCATCAAAGGGAATTTCTAAATTATTTTTTTTGTAATAATTATGCATATAATTTACAAAAGTATTTAAATAGATTCCCGATTGGGATTGACCTGTTAGATAAATATAATCAGCTTTTATTTGAGGAATGTCTCCTCTTTTTAAGGCAAGACCTGTTTTTAACAAAATATCCCAAACAAGTCCTTCTTCTGTTCCTTCAATTGATGCTGTTAAAGGGTCTATTGTTGCAGGGGCATTTACAATTTCTCCATTTGACCAATTTAAGCTTTTATATCTTTCATAGTCAAAATTTTTAAGTGCCAAAACATTTATAGGTTTTGTTGTTATTCCAACATAAGCATGGTTGTTTTCCATAATATGAAGATAACTTCTTCTCCAAAGGTCTTCTATATCATAACCGTTACTTGCATTCATAATGTCAACATACAAAATTCCTGTGAAGTCCTTTGAATTTTTTGGCCTTCTAACTAAAATTCTTGTAGTAAAAGGCAAATCTTCTTTAAAAATTTCTACTTGATTATTTTTTAAATCATATACATTTGCCCTATCCTCTATAAAATATTCTTCTTCAATAAAATTATAATCTTCTAGATGTATTATTTCCCTTGAAAATTTCATTGATGAAAATGGATGAGAGTTTTCTGTAACTTCTATGGGACCTATTATTTTCATTATTACCTCCTACTTTTATTATTTTTAATGATTACGTTTTCTAAGAATATTTTACATAAAAAAAGGTCAACATTCTTATAAAATATTGACCTTTTTGTGTAATTTAATGACTTTTATTTTGCATTTTTTTAAATTCATTGGGACTTAAACCTGTGAAAGTTTTAAAAACTTTTGAAAAATATTGACTGGAATTATATCCAACGCTAAAAGCTATATCTATAACTTTTAAATCTGTGTGTTTTAAAAATTTTTTTCCTTCTTCAATTCTTATTTCTTGCAAATCTTGCAAAATTGTTTTTTTATATTTTTCTTTATATTTTCTCATCATGTGTTCTTTACTTACGTTCAGCTCATTTGCCAAATCATCTATTGTAATTGGATACATGAAATTCACATTCAAAAGTTTATTGACTCTTTGAGCAAGGGATTTTTCAGAAAGTCCTTGTCTATTTTTAGGATCCGTATATTTGTAGACCATTTCATCGTGTATTTCCCAAATATTTTCTTCCTTTGATGCTCCCTCTATTATAATTGCATAATTTTCAGCTAAGTAATGACTTGTCAAAGAATCCATGCCGCCTTTTTGGGCAAATAAAAAATAAAGAGAATTATAAGAAAGCATAATGTTCTTAAGACTTCTCAGGGAATCCTTGTAAACTCTTTTTAAAAGTCCCATTTCGCCACTTTTAAGAACTTTTTTTACATAGGGAAGCATTGACTTAACTTTGTCTAAATCCCCATTTTCTATTGCTTTAAAAAAGCAATCTCTTTTTTCATAAGCATCTTCTAATTTCTCTTTATCTATCATATTTTTACTCTATATTTTGTTTTTCAATTTTTTTATTTTCGAAAGGATATTTATACTGGCTTTCATTTATAAACTTATCCAAATTTTTCTTTACTCTTGTTGTAGAAGCAATAGTTCCAACTCCTGCTATACAACCTCCTGGACAAGCCATTCCTTCAAGAAGATATCCGTTCTTTCTGCCTGCTTTGGCAAGTTTCATCATTTTAACGCACTCAGAAAGAGTATTTGCTCCTTCAACTTTAATTTCCCTTGTAGGATCAAGTTTCTGTGCAACTTCCTTAACTGCATTAGCTACTCCTCCTGCCACTGGATATCCACGACCTAGGGCAGATGCGTCTTCAACTGTTGAATCTATTTCAATTTCTGAAGGTTCTATATTTTTTGCTACAAACATTCCCATTAGTTCTTCGAAGGTTATTACAAAATCTACGCTGGATTTAATGTTTGTATCTAAAGATTCAAGTTTTTTAGATGTACATGGTCCTATAAAAACTACAACTGCATCCTTGTCTATGCTCTTAATATATTCTGCCGTATATCTCATGGGAGATCCGGAGTCTGAAATTTGTTCTGCATATTCAGGGAACATATTTTTTATCATAAGAGCCCAAGAATAGCAGCAACTTGTTCCCATAAAGGGAATATCGTCAGGAACTCTTTCAAGATATTCCTTAGCTTCATGAAGAGTTGTAAGGTCTGCTCCCAAGCCAACTTCTATAACATCTGTAAATCCTAAGTGTTTTATAGCCTCAAACACTTGCATTGGAGATGTTCTTTGACCGAATTGACCTATAAAAGACGGAGCTATTGCGCCATAAAGTTTTTTTCCTGCTTTGATTGCCTTTATAACTTGATAAATTTGTGTTTTATCTGCTATGGCCCCAAAGGGACATTCACTTATACATCTTCCGCAAGCTACACATTTATCATGATCTATTTCAGCACGACCATATTGATCGCTTCCTATAGCCTTTACTCCACATGCTGCAGCACAAGGTCTGTCATAATCAACTATGGCATTATATGGACAGGTGTTTTCACATCTTCCACACTTAACACATTTTTCAGAATCTATGTGAGCACGAGTCTTACCTATGGATACTGCGTTTACAGGACAAACGTTAGTGCAGGGGTGAGCCATACATCTTCTACAATTATCCGTTACATAAATAGCTCTTGTAGGACAAGCTTCACAAGCAAATTTTATTACATTTACAAGAGGTTTTTCATAGGCATTTGTATCAATATCAACTTTGTCAAAACCGTCTGTTACTCTTTTATAAACATCTATTCTTCTTATGGGCATACCCATTGCAAGTCTTATACGTTCATCTGCAATGGCACGCTCTCTAAACATATTTTCTCTATACTGAGGCATTTCTCCCGGAAATAATCTATAACTTGCATCTTCAAGACTTTCAACGTCTAAATCTTCATATGCAATTCTTGCTACTTCCGCAAATACTTTACGCCTAAGTTCAACTATACGTGAATAACTCTCTTTCATTAATCTTTCTTAAGCCCTTTCATAACTTTTTCTCCAACTATTTGAGGGGTTGCATGATAGATAATTTCATCATCTATTATTACAATAGGAGCTGCATTTGCATCTGACCCTTTACATAAATCAAGACACTTTGAACAATTAACTTCTATTCCTTGTGAATCGCAAATTTCAGAATCTGGTCCGCAAAGATCGTTAACTATATATTCAAGTTGGTCATAGATAGCATTGGCGCCCATAAGCGTGCAACGTGAACCCATACATATTGTTACTTTCATAAATAAACCTCCTTATTTCTATTATAACAGACAAAAAATTTTTAACATTATCAATTTAAGATTTAGTTAAGAAACTTAATAATAATAATAATTAAAAAATCCTCGGTTTGTCCCGAGGATTTAAAATTATTTTAAATTTATTTTATTATAAAATCTTTAGAATTTTTAAAACTTATATCTTTAACCATTTGTCCTAAAAATTCTTCATCCCATGGATATTCTCCAAGTTCTACATACTCTCCAATTAAATTACACATAATTCTTCTAAAGTATTCGTGTCTTGGATAAGATAAAAAAGATCTTGAATCAGTGAGCATTCCTACAAACTTTGAAAATACACTTGTTGATGCAAGAGTTCTCATTTGATTTATCATTCCATCTTTATGATCTAAAAACCACCAGGCAGTACCGATTTGTACTTTCATCTCTCCTTCTTTTTCTCCTTGGAAGGATCCTCCTATTGTTGAAAGAGAATATAAATCCTTGGGATTTAAGCTGAAAAGTAAAGTTTTTGGCAGTCCCCTATCATTCATCGCACTTAAAAGTTTTGAAATCTTTTCTGCGATTTTTTCATCATGAACTGCATCGTACCCTGTGTCAGGTCCTAACTTTTCAAACATTTTTTCGTTGTTGTTTCTTATTGCTTGAATGTGAAGCTCAATAGTCCAGTTGCGTTTATAGTATTCCTCTGACAAAAATAACATTAGTTCTGTCATATAAGCTTCGATCTCCATATCTGTAAGCTTTTGACCTTGCAAAGCTTTTTGGAAAACTTTATTTAATTCTTCTTTATTTAACCTTGCAAAGGGAACTCTGGACAAGCCATGATCTGATGCACAGGCTCCATTTTGGTCAAAGTATTGGATCCTAAAAAGAAGAGCTTTTTTTAAAGAGTCCATATCTTTAATTTCTATACCTGATACTTTTGAAAGTTCATCTATATAATTTTTAAAAGAAGCATCTTCAATTTTTAAAGCCTTATCCGGTCTAAAGGCAGGAATTACCTTTGTTTCAAAATCACTTTCTTTTAAAAGCTTATGGTATTTCAAATCATCAAGAGGATCATTTGTTGTACAAACTCCCCACACATTACTTTTTGAAATTAATGCCCTTGGCGAAAAATCATCCCTTTGTAAAAGTTCATTACATTTTTCCCAAATCTCTTTGCAAGTTTTAGGGCTTAATGTTTCTTCTATGCCAAAAAAGTTTTTAAGCTCAAGATGGGTCCAATGGTAAAGAGGGTTACCTATTAAATTCGGAACAACCTTTGCCCAAGCTTCAAACTTTTCATAATCTGTTGCATTTCCCGTAATTCTTTTTTCCTCTATACCGTAAGCACGCATAACTCTCCACTTGTAGTGGTCTCCACCAAGCCAAGCTTGAGTTATATTTTTAAAGTTTTTATTTTCATAAATTTCTTTTGCTTCAAGGTGACAGTGAAAATCAAATATAGGTTGATCTTTTGCATAATCAAAATATAATTTTTTTCCATATTCATTCCTAAGCATAAAATTATCGTTTAAAAATTTCATATTACCTCCATTTATTACTAGTTGATTTTATCACAGGCTTTTAAAAATGTCAGTTCATATTATTTGAACTTTTCCTCCTTCATCAATAATAATTTTAGAGTCTGGTTTTAATTCTCCTTCAAGACTTAACATAGAAATTTGTGTTACTATCTCATTTTCTATAAATCTTTTTACTATTCTTGCCCCAAAATCTTTACTTATAAGTTCTTTTGCAAGTTTTTTAGTGTTTAAATCATCCCAAGTAATTTCAATTCCTCTTTCAATTAAGTCTGCTTTTAAGTCACGAAGATTTAAAGTTAAAATTTTTTCCGTTTCTTCCAAAGTGAAAGATTTAAAATTATAAACTTCATCAACATGATTTAAAATTTCCTTATTTTCTATCTCACTTGAACTTGTTAAAAGGACAAGGGTGTTTTTAAAGTCAATTAATTTTCCTTTATTGTCAGTAATTTTCCCATCTTCAATAATTTGAATAATAATACCTAAAACTTCTCTGTCTGCAACTTCTATATCTTCAAATAGTAAAACTGAGTAGGGTTTTGTTCTTACTGCTTCCGTTAAAATTCCACCGGCTTCATGGCCTACATATCCTGGGGGAGCTCCTATTAATTTTGTAACCGAAGATTTGTCCGTAAATTCACTCATTTCAAATGTTAAAAGTGATTTTTCATCAAAAAGTTGATCAGCTAAAACTTTTCCTATATAAGATTTTCCTGTTCCAGATGGGCCTTTTAGTAAAAAGGCTCCTATTGGCTCTTCTTTATTTAATAAGCCACTTTTCGATCTTATAATGGCCTTAATTATTCCATCTACTGCTTCTTCTTGACCTACAAAGTGAGATTTAACATTTTCTTTTAATTTTTTTATTCTGTCAATTTCTTTTTCATTTAAAGTTGAAAGAGCAATTCCTGTAAGCCTTGAAAGAACTCCCTTTATTTCTTCTTCTCCCACTTCAAAATTTATAGGATAATAGGGCTTTTCAATTTCATATTTTTTTAATTTTTCTTTTCTATCTTCAATTTCTTTTTCATATTTTCCAACTTTTTCAAAATCTCTATTTCCTATGGCAGATTCAAGATTTTCATTTAAAATATCAAGACCCATTTTAAGATCTGAAATGTCATTTAGCCTATCCACTTCTTTTTGCCAAAGATCTTTTTTATTATTGTAGTCCTCATTTAAGATTTTTAAGTTTTCTTCAATGATTTTAAGACGATTTCTTGTAAGTTTATCTTCTTCTCTTGAAAGAGATGCCTTTTCCAGCTCTAGTCTTGTGATTTTTCTATTCATTTCATCAAGTTCTGAAGGCATAGAATCTATACTCATTCTTAAAAGTGCTGAAGCTTCATCTATTAAATCTATGGCCTTATCTGGTAAAAATCTTTCAGTTAAATATCTCTTTGACAATTTTACAGCAGAAACTATTGCTGAATCTGTAATTCTAACTTTGTGATGGGATTCGTATTTATTTTTTACTCCTCTTAAAATAGAAATTGACGCTTCTTCGGAAGGCTCTTCTATTAAAACTTTTTGGAATCTTCTTTCCAAAGCTCTGTCTTTTTCTATGAATTTTCTATATTCATCTATTGTTGTTGCACCGATTGTAAGGATCTCTCCCCTTGCAAGCATGGGTTTTAAAATGTTGGATGTATCAAGTGATCCTGAAGTTGAGCCTGAGCCTATAATGTTATGAATTTCATCTATAAATAAAATTATTCTTCCTTGGGATTCTTTTATTATTTCTAAAAGTTTTTTAAATCTCTCTTCAAAATCTCCCCTAAATTTTGCTCCTGCTATTAGTGATGCCATATCAAGAGAAAATACAATTTTATCTTTTAATAAAGTCGGAACGTCATTTTTTGCAATTCTTTGAACAAGACCTTCAACTATTGCTGTTTTCCCAACTCCTGCCTCTCCTATTAAAACAGGGTTGTTTTTTATTCTTCTTGAAAGAATTCTTATTAAACTTAAAGTTTCTTCATCTCTTCCTATTATAGGATCGAGCTTTCCTTCTTTTGCTTCTGAAGTTAAATTTCTTCCATACTTTGAAAGAACCTTTATTTGTTCTTCTGATAGACCATTGGCATCAACATCAGTAAATTTTTTCATAAGTTCATTTCTTAAACTTATATAATCTATGCCAAAATCTTTTGCAATTGCCTGGGAGCTTGTTTTATCCTCTCTTAATATAGCAAGAAAAAGTTGAGGAAGATTTACATAAGATTCATACATATTTCTTGATATTTCTTCAGAATTAATAATAATTCTTTGATAGGGCCTGGAATAATATAAATTTGTAAGCCCCTTTGATGATCTTAATTTTTCTATTGCTTCTGTTATTCTATTTTCAAATTCAAGTAAATTTACTCCCATTTTAGAAAGAATTTTTAATAAATCCGTTCCCTTAGTTCTTAAAATTGCAAGGGTTAAATGCAAATCAGTTACTTCTGCATTTTCATATCTTATGGCAAGATTTTGAGCTTCTTTAAAAACTTGTACTACAAGTTGTGAAAATTTTTCTGCGTTCATAAATCCTCCTTTCTTTTAAAAATAATTTTAAAAAAAGGACCCTAAGGCCCCCTTTAAAATAATTATAAAAACATCATTATAATGTGTGCTGCAATACCTGCACAAAAACCACCTATGGTGTGAGATATTATTGCATTTCCTGTCATTTCTTTTGTTCCAAGAGCATCCATCATAGCAATATGAGTTGATAAATATCCGCTCCAGCACATACAAATTGCAGTAAATACAGCTATATCATTGGCAGTTATTGTACCTTTTCCTGCCATTTCAGCAACTATTCCAATTGCTGCACCGCTTGATCCTAAAGCTGTAATAGGTACTGCTATTGCTTGTGGATTTGTAAATCCGAATAGGGGTTCCAAAACAATATTAAGTTTTTCCCCAAGTAGAGGAAGAACAGCTATACCTTGATTAGCAGAACCGTTATAAACTCCGGCATCTCCAACACCATTAGTAAGCATAATTACTATTGTACAAATAATGACAACACCAGGGATTATTGAAATACCCATGTCTATGCCGACTTTACCTCCGTCGAGAAGGGCTTGAATAAAACGAGAACCCACTGAACCTTCTCTTACTCTTCTCATTCCATGAGGAATTGGATCTGCTAAAGATGAAGAAACATATTCTTCAGTTCCGTAATATTTTTTAGTTTTTCTAAGCATAAGTCTTACCGAAATAATACTTCCTACGATAGCTCCTATGTTTCCAACTAAAGCACCCTTAATAGCTCCGTCTATTTTAAAGCCCATCATAGTTGTTGTAACTATTAAACCCATTCCAAATGCAGTACCTAAGTTTGTAAGAGCCGGCATCTGATATTTTTTAAAATATTGTCTGAAGTTATCATCATGAGCTAGGGTAAGAATAGCAGGGTTATCTGACATATAGCAGTTTAACATTCCAAGGGAACTTGCTCCGGGTAAATCATATATTGGCTTCATTATTTTACTTAATAAAGTATTTATAAGTGCGATTACTCCAAATTCAGAAAATACTCCCGATACACCACCGGCAAGAACTGCAACTGCCATTAAATACCAGCAGGTGTTCATAAGTAAATCATAACCTGTAAGCATCATTGTCTTTATCATATTTGTTCCGCCCATTTGTCGTCCCATATAGATAAAGAAGGCAAAGAAGAGTGCTAAGAATATAACTGCTTCTAAACCGACTTCTTTTTTAAAGCCCGGAGTTTTATTTTCTTTTTTGTTCATCTTGTCTCCTATCTCAAATAATCTTTTTATTTTTAAATGTTTTTAATTTAAAACACCCGGCATTAACCGGATGCTTTAATGAAAACTTTTTCTTTTTTATTTTTAACTATTTTTTTGCTCCTGGATAGAATTTAGGATTATTAAAGAAATCTGCTGCGATTTCCTTAACTTCTCCACTGAGCATTACCATACCGCACATATTTACAAATACTACAAGACCAAGTGTAAAGTCTAAAAATACACCTGCATTTTCAAATGATACGAATCCACCAAGTAGAACCATAGCACAAGCAATAAATCTCATAATTTTTCCAAATGTTGTACCGAATAGGTATTCACCTTGTTTTTCTGTATAGAATACAATTACTATAATTGTTGAAAGAACAAATAAGAATAGTGAAATAGCTATAACAGCAGTTCCAATGTTACCAAAAGCTGTGTTAAATGCTCTTTCTACTGCTATTCCTCTGTTTGCTTCATCATGCCAGTTGTCAGTTACAAGAACTACTAATACTGAAATTGAACATACAATAATAGTGTCGGCAATAACTTCAAATATACCCCACATACCTTGACGAGCTGGGTGGTCTGTTATTGCAGTTGCGTGTGCATAAGGTGCAGAACCCATACCTGCTTCATTTGAGTAACATCCTCTTGCCATACCAGCTTTAATTGCAGCTGCAAGGGTTGCTCCACCAATTCCTCCTGCTACTGATTGAGGATTGAAGGCTCCTTTAAAAATTATAGCAATTGCGTGAGGAAGTTGTCCTATGTGCATAATTATAATGATTAATCCGAAAATTATATATAGCCCTGCCATTAAAGGTACCATTTTTTCAGTTACTTGTCCGATTCTCTTAATTCCGCCATAAGCTACAAGAACTACTAACACTAAAATTATAACTGCAGCTATTCTTCTGTCAAGGCCTAATTTTTCAAGGGGTCCTGCTGCTGAAATAGTTTGTAAAGTTATTGATGGAAGGATTTCAATCATAAAGAAGAATGAAACTAAGAATCCCATTATTTTGCCAAGTGTTCCGCCTATACCTTTTTTAAATGTATATGAAGGTCCACCAACGAATTCTCCATCGGCATTTTTTTCTCTATATTTAATACCAAGTACGATTTCACCGAATTTAGTTGCTTGACCTAAAATACCTGCAACCCACATCCAGAAAACAGCTCCAGGACCTGCGGTAAATATAATTGCTGGTGCTACTACTATGTTAGCGGCTCCGATTGATGATGCAAGTGCTGCAGATGCTGCTTGGAAAGGTGATACTGTACCTTCTCCGCCTACTCCTGAGTTAAACATCTTACCAAAAGTTTGTTTTAAGATAAATGGTAAATATCTAAATTGTAAAAATCCAGTTCTTAATGTTATTAGGATGCCACCACCCATAAGAACTATAAGTATTGGCCAACCCCAGAAAAAGTTAGTTATCGCAATAATAGGTTTTGTTATAGCGTCCATAATAATTCCTTTCTTTTTTAAAGGGCTCCCCTCTTAATTAAGAAGGGAGTCAAAATATTTAATTAGCAAAGTGTTGCGTAAACAACAGCCTTAATTGTGTGCATTCTGTTTTCAGCTTGATCAAAAACAAGTGATTGTCTTGATTCAAATACTTCGTCAGTTACTTCCATTTCCTTTAGGCCGAATTTTTCTTCGATGTCTTTTCCAACTTTAGTTTCAGTGTTGTGGAAAGATGGTAGGCAGTGTAGGAATATCGCCTTTTCATTTGCATTTTCCATAACCTTCTTATTAACTTGGTAAGCACCTAAGTGTTTAATTCTTTCTTCCCAAATTTCTTTAGGTTCGCCCATTGATACCCAAATGTCTGTGTAAAGAACATCAGCATTCTTAGTTCCCTTTTTAACGTCATCAGTAACTTCTACTGTGCAAAAGTTTTCTTTTGCAATTTCAGTAGCCATTTCAATTAAGTGTTTTTCAGGCCAATTTTCTTTTGGTCCACAAGCTACGAAATTAACTCCCATTTTAGCACAAGCAATCATTAAAGAGTTTGCAACGTTGTTTCTTGCATCTCCCATGAATACAAATTTAAGTCCTTTTAAATGACCAAAGTGTTCTTCAATAGTTAAAAGGTCTGCAAGCATTTGAGTTGGATGCCATTCATCAGTTAAACCATTCCATACAGGCACTCCTGAATATTCAGCAAGTTCTTCAACTGCAGTTTGCTTAAATCCTCTGTATTCAATACCGTCAAACATTCTTCCAAGAACTCTTGCAGTATCTTTAATACTTTCCTTGTGTCCCATTTGAGAACCTGTAGGATCTAAGTAAGTAACTCCCATTCCTAAATCATATCCTGCAACTTCAAATGAACAACGAGTTCTTGTAGAAGTTTTTTCGAATATAATAGCAATATTTTTTCCTTCTAAATATCTGTGAGGTATTCCAGCTCTTTTCATTGATTTAAATTGTTTTGAAAGATCTAAAAGATATCTCATATCTTCTGATGTAAAATCAATTAACTTTAAAAAGCTCTTACCTCTAAAATTTTTCGGCATATTACGCATCTCCTTTTATTTTATAAAATCGTATTCCTACAATTTCATTTTACTATAAGGCATAATTTTAAAAAGGACAAAAACAATTTAAAATTTTGTTTTTAATTGAATGATTTAACTTGCTAATAAAAAAAGATTTACAAGACTTTTAAAAATTTCATCAAGATCCTAAATAAAGTGTTTTTTTTATATAAATATTTATTTTTTACTATAAAATTCTTATTTCCCCTAATTTGATATATAATATAAAAAAGGAGGCTAATATGAATAATTCAAATTATATTGAAATCCAAGGAACTTATTCAACTACTTTAAGGGAAGGTCAAATTGCAAGCTTTGATTTGGAAACTGATTTAAATTCCACAAAACCTCTCTTACATAAGCAGTCCAGGTTTTTATACATAATTGAAGGCAAGGGAAAAATTTTAATACAAAATCAAGTTCATATAATGGAACCCGGCGTTGTGATTACCCTTTTACCTTGGCAAATAAGCGAAATAGTTGAAGTAAGCGAACCTATAAGCTACTATCTTTTAATTTATTCTTTTGATCTTATTAATAATGTTATAAAAAGGATTTTTAACATAGATAATGAAGACTTTAACATGGTTAATCTTTTATACAAAAACAATTCCATTTTTCTAAATGAATCGGATAGTCGTAAATTTAAGAGAATTTTTGAAGATATCCGTGATGAAGTAGGCATGAGAAGTGTTGACATAAATACTAATAAAATGGATTTTTCAGGTATTTATGTAGTAAGTAAACTTACAGAACTTATTGTTGAATATTTAAGACATACTAAAAAAGAATATAAAAATGAAAACTCTCCCCTTCCTTCAGAAGAAATTTTTCAATATATGTACTTAAATTCTCAAAAGAAAATAAGTTTAAAAGAAATGTCAAAAATTTTTTTAATGAGTGAATCTTCAATTTCTCGCTATATATATTCTATGACAGGTCTTGGCTTTTATGATCTTTTAAATGAAATGAAATATGCCAAGGCAATTTTCTTTCTTCTTTATACTGACATGACCCTTGAAGAAATTGCAGGAGTTTTAAACTATACTGATGCCGCTCATTTTTCAAAAACCTTTAATACTCGTAATGGAATGGGTTCAAAAAAATTTAGGGAAATTTATCAAAATATAAATAAAATTACTCATATAAAACACGATGAAAACACAGCTCAAATGATTAATTACATTTACAAGAATTACTACAAAAATTTAAATATAAATTTAATAGCAAAAAAATTTGATATGACTATAACTTCTATAAATGATTCCCTAAGGTATCTGGTGGAATTAAATTTTTCAAACTTTTTAAACAGAATCCGTATAAATAAGGCGGCAAATCTTTTATTAAATACTGATAAAACCATAACGGATATTGCTCTTGAAGTAGGTTATAATTCTACTAAAACTTTTAACAGAAATTTTTTAAAGTTTATGAAAATTAATCCAGGAGAATTTAGATCCCTTGTAACAGACCAAAATAATATAGAAAAAATTTATTAGGAAAAAGTTGCCACATTTTTTTGTATTTAATTGAATAATATTTATATAAACCTTGAATCTTCAAGGTTTATTTCTTTTTCTAACCTTTGTTAAAACACAAAATCATATTCCTATGATACAATTTATGTAAATAAAATATAAGGAGGAGACTCATGAAATTTGAATTGCCACTTTTTACATGTCCTGATTTCTCTGAAGATAAATATAAATCTATGGGACAGGTAAGCTTTGCAAAAGTTGAAAAAGACGGTGTAGCCCCAGATGGATTTTATCTAACTACACACATGCCCACTTTTTATCATGTAAATGGTAAATGGCATCTACCGGAACACAATTCACTAAACTGCGTTGCAGTTCTTGAAGATGGAAAAATAATCATTAAAGAACTTAGAGATCTAAAGGTTGGTGAAGAAGTTGCCCTTGGAAGAAGTCGTGACGGAAGGGAAGGCATCTTAGAATATAAAGAGGGATTCCCGCAATCTGTTTATAATACTCCCGGAAAAGCTGTGGAAACTTCTTTTTCAAGAGACTACGACACTTTATTCGCTCAAATGGAATATGAAAGAGATAATGGTGGATATATAGTTTGGGTTCTTGGCCCTTCAGTTGTGTTTGACCATGATACGAGAATTGCTTTAAATCACCTTGCAGAAAATGGATATATTAATTGTCTTCTTGCAGGTAATGCAATGGCTACTCATGACCTTGAAGGAGGTTTCTTGGGTACGGCTCTTGGACAAAATATATACACTCAAGAAAATGTTCCCATGGGACACTATAACCACCTTGACTTGCTAAATGAAGTAAGAACAATTGGTTCAATCAAAAAATTTATTGATGCCGGAAATGTAAAAGATGGTATTATTAAAACTTTAACTCAAATGGATATACCCTATGTTCTTGCAGGTTCCATTCGTGATGATGGACCTCTTCCTGAAGTTCACGGTGATGTTGATGACGCTTTAACTGCCGTTAAAAAAGAACTGGATAAGGCTACTTTAATAATAGGTCTTGCAACCATGCTTCATAATGCAAGTACAGCAAACCTTGCTTCAAGTTATAGGATCCGTAAAGATGGAAAAATTTCTCCAGTTTATATGTATGTAATAGATGTAACGGAAAATATTGCAAATAAAATTTGTGCTGCAAGAGAAAATGTTGCTTGTATCCCTATGATTACAAATGTTCAAGACTTTGTAGTTAACTGTGAAAAAGCACTTGTAACTCCAGCAGACAAAACTTTCGCAAGAGAAATGGAACTTCCAGAAGAAGAATATGTTGAACTTGATAAAAAACAAAAGGAAGGGGAAAGAAACAATGAAATTTGAAATGCCAAAATATCATCATCCCGACTTTGAACAAGACTTTTTAAAAAATGCACCTAATGTTACTCTTGAAGAAGTAAAAGTTGATGGAATAAGCCCAAGACACTATCATGCCCTTTCAGTTTACCCTGAATATTTCAAGATTAACGGAAAATGGGTTTTAGCTACTCAAAGTAGAATGGACACTGTTTGTGTTGCAGACGATACACCGGGAAAAGAAAGTGTAAATATAGTTGAATTCAGAAACTTAAAAAAAGGCGACAAGGTTGTAATTGGTCGTACTGAAGATGGATCCGAAGGAATTTATATGTGGACACAGGGCTTCCTTGAAGATACACAAGAGCTTGATACTTTTGCTTTTAGAGCAGGACGTTCAAGAGAAACTGCTTTCAGTGTTGACTACGATACTCTTTATGAAGTATTAAGACATGAAAAAGCAAACAAGGGATATGTAACTTTAATTGTAGGTTCAGCTCTTGCCCTTGATAGAGATTCAAGATTAGCCCTCGAAAGACTTATAAGAAACGGTTATGTTCAAGCAATTTTCTGTGGTACTGAAACAGCAGCTTTTGACCTTGAAAAAGGAATCTTTGGAACATCTTGGGGACAAGAAACTTTTGAAAGAGAACAAAATACAACACAAAACTTATTTGATACAATAAATCTTGCAAGAAAATATGGTTCAACAAAGGCTCTTTGTGAATCAGGAAAAGTAAAAGATGGATTTATAAAAGCCTGTGTTGAGATGAATGTACCTGTTGTAATGGCAGGAACTATTCGTGACAGACTTGGTCTTCCTGAAACAATAAACAATGTTTACGATGCACAAAATGAAATGAGAAAGCACGCTCGTAAAACTTCAACAATTATAATGATGGGTGCTATTCTATATACAATAGCAACAGGAAACATGACTCCTTCTTACAATGAGTTTGATGGACTTATAAGACCTGTTTACATGTATACAATAGATATACAAGAATTTGCCGTAAACAAACTTTCAGATAGAGGAACTTTAACAGCTGTATCAATGGTTACAAACGTACAAGACTTTATCAGAAATGTAGATAGAGCTCTTAATGGCTGATAATTGACAAAAAAAGCGGTTTTTTATAAAATATAATTAACCCTTGGGACAATATTTTATATTGTCAGGACGGCTTAAGACCGTCCTTTTTATTTTATTAGGAGACAATTATGAAATTTGCTTACTATAAAACGGACTTTGATCCTGATAAAACTTTTATAGAAATAGGTTATGAAAATGATTTTATAAAATCTATAAAACTTTTGGACGGGATTTCTCATAAAGATGAAAAATCAAAAATAAGCGACCAATGTTTTAAAGAGTTGGAAGAATATTTTAAGGGCAAAAGAAAAAAATTCACTGTAAAATTTAAAGCTCAGGGAACAGAATTTCAAGAAAAATGTTGGAAAGAACTTTTAAAAATCCCCTATGGTCAAACAAAAACCTATGGTCAAATTGCTGAAGAAATAAAAAATCCCAAAGCTGCAAGAGCTGTGGGAAATGCAAACAATAAAAATCCCCTATGGATAATAATCCCTTGCCACAGGGTTCTAGGAAAAAATGGAAGTTTAACAGGTTACGCCGGTGGACTTAAAATAAAAGAAAAGCTTTTAAAACTTGAAAAAGAAAATTTATAGGAGGTATAAATACCTCCTATTTTTTATTTCTATTCTTCATCTTTTTTTTCTTGACTTTGAACTTCTTTTAAATGTTTCAATTCCTTAAGGTCTCCCTTTCTTATAGTTTCAGCCTTTATATCAAAAATTGAAAGGGCATTTACCCAAGAAACAGCTTCTCCATTTTCTTTTCTATCCTTTTCAGGAACAAGTATTATGGAAAATTCTTCAGTTTCAAGAGGACTTGAGTCCATAATCTTTTGAAGTTCTTTAAGAATTCTTAAAGCTTCTTCAAAACTTGGATTTTCACAGAAACCATAGGCATTTGCCTTAACTTGATAGGGAAAATTATTAAAATCAATTTTTTCATCTATGGTTAAAATATTTTTATAGGTATCCTTTTCTATTGGCTCAAGGCTTATTTTATAGGGAAATTTATTTTCCTCTTCAATTTTTCTTCCATATTGGTAAAGCCCCTCCATAAATCTTGAATAGGTGTTAAATAGCCTATCTCCATAAGTGTCATAGATAAGTCCTCCCAAATTATTAAAGCTGAGGACAAAATTACTGTCAATACTATTTTCATCTCTTAAATGAATATCATAAGTTACAGATTTAAAATTGTAGATGGTCTTATCTCTTATTAATTTAAGGTCTTTATAATTGTTTTCTATGTATTTATCCGCCGTCCTATCCACTAAAATTTTTGAAATCGGATTGCCAAAAAAGGAATTTGCTATAAATAAAAATATAAGTAAAAGGACTATTAAAAAAATCTTCCCTATTTTATATAAAGTTTTATTTTTTTCTTTCATAAGTTTGCTCCCTTCCTATGAATTAACAAATATCTTATTTTAAAAATATTATACATGAAATTAAAAAAAATCGGCAAAAAAGAATTTTATCTTTAAATTGCCGATTATTTTTAATATATTTTTAATTTATAAAAAGATCAATCTTCTATTTCCTTATAGGGATTTTCTCTGTGAAATTTTGAAAATCTTATTACTTTTTGAATTTCACCAAGGATAAGAGGAATGAAACCTCCTATTAAAACAACTATCCATTCACGAATTCCTATGTTTTCCAATTGGAAAAGCTCTCTTACATGGGGTACATACATTACAATTACCATTAGTAAAAATGAAAAAGCTGTTGCTAAAACTAATTTACTATTGGAAAAAGGTCCTATGTGCCAAATTGTATATCTTATAGATCTTGAAGAATAAGATCTTAAAAGTTCTGCAAGAATTAAGGTTCCAAATGCCATTGTTCTTGCGTATTCAAGGCCTATGCCTTCTTTTCCAAACCACTTTAAGCCTATTAAATAAGCACCTATTGTGGAAATAGTTATTGCTATTGATTGAACTATTACTGTAATTCTTATTTCATTATCAAGTATTGGTTCTTTAGGACTTCTTGGAGCTTCGTCCATTATTCCTTCATCACCCTTTTCTACTCCCAGAGCAAGGGCTGGAAAAGAATCTGTTACTAAATTTAACCATAAAAGTTGAATTGGAATAAGGGGTACGGGAAGATTTAATAAAATTGAAATTAAAACTATTAAAACTTCTCCTATATTACAGGACAGTAAATAGGAAACGAATTTTTTAATGTTTGAATAAATTATACGGCCTTCTTCAACAGCATTTACTATAGTTGCAAAATTATCGTCTGTTAAAATAACTTCTGCAGTTGATTTGGCAACATCTGTTCCTGTTATACCCATGGCAATACCAATGTCCGCTTTTTTTATTGCTGGAGCATCATTTACTCCGTCCCCAGTCATGGCAGCTATGTGTCCATTTTGTTTTAAAGCTCTTACAATTTGTACTTTATTTTCAGGGCTTACTCTTGTGAAAACTCTCTTTTTCTTAACAACTTCTCTTATTTCTTCTTCAGTCATGTTGTTAAGTTCTGCTCCTACTATGGCTTCTGAAGCATCTTTTGCAATTCCCAGTTCCTTTGCTATGGCAAGTCCTGTTTCAAAATAATCTCCCGTTATCATAATGGGAATTATTCCTGCTCTTTTACATTCTTTTATAGCTTCTTTTGCTTCAGGCCTTGCAGGATCTATCATACCTGTAAGTCCTACAAATACCATTTGATTTTCAATAGTATCTGAATTTATATTGTTGGGAAGCTCTTCAAAACTTCTATAAGAATATGCTAAAACTCTCAAAGCCTGTCTTGCAAATTCTATATTTTTATTTAAGATTTTTTCTCTTTTTTCTTCTGTTAATTCCTTAATTTCTCCATCTTCAAGGATGTGACTGCATCTTTGTAAAATTATATCCGGTGCACCCTTTGTAAAGGAAACAACTTTTTCTTTATAATTATGAAAAGTTGTCATCATCTTTCTTTCAGAATCAAAGGGGATTTCTTCAATTCTTTGGTGATTTTTATTTAAGTGAGCTACTTTTGTTCCCTGCTTTTCAGTAAAGGTTAAAAGAGCAATTTCAGTAGGATCTCCTCCTATTTGAACTTTTTCACCATCAAAACCAAGTCTTGCATCATTTGTAAGACCGGCTATATCTGAAAGAATTTTTAAATCTTTTATATCTTCAATTTTTTTATCCTTTGAAGAAAGTTGTCCCAGGGGAACATAACCTGTTCCAGAAATGTCTATTTCTGCATTATCTACAAAGGCTTTTACAACTGTCATCTCGTTTTGAGTAAGGGTTCCTGTTTTATCTGAGCATATTACAGTTGTTGTGCCTAGGGTTTCCACTGCAAGAAGTTTTTTAACAATTGCATTTTTATCCGCCATCTTGCCCATGCCTAAAGACAATACTATTGTTACAATGGCTGGAAGTCCTTCGGGAACTGCTGCAACTGCAAGGGCAATTGCCGTCATAAACATTTCTAAAGTATCATTTTTATATAATTTTCCTACGATAAAAACTATTATACAAATACCAATTACAAGAAGACCCAGGGTCTTTGAAAGGCCTGCAAGTTTTTTTTGCAGGGGAGTTTCTTCATTATCTACAAGGGCTATAGAGGTCGCTATCTTTCCTATTTCACTTTGGTGACCTGTTGCTACTATAAGGCCTTTTCCACGTCCATATGAGACCACTGTGGAGCTGTAGGCTATGTTTTTTCTATCTCCTATTCCCTCATCTTGGGTATAAACTTTTTTTGCATCTTTTTCTACAGGAACTGATTCTCCAGTTAAAGAAGATTCATCAATTTTTAAGTTTTGAGATTCTATAAGTCTTAAATCTCCAGGAACTATATCGCCCGTTTCTAAAACAACCAAGTCCCCTGGAACTAAAAGACCACTTTCAATTTCCATTTCTCTTCCGTCTCTTATTATTTTCGCCTTGGGAGAACTCATTTTTTGTAATGCTGCTATGGCTTTTTCTGCTCTTCCTTCCTGATAGAGGGATAAAATTGCATTTACAACAACTATGGCTATAATTATTACCGCTTCTACCTTATCTCCTGTAAAGGCTGATAATATTGAAGCTATTATAAGAATTATAATCATAGGGTCTAAAAATTGGTCCTTTAATTTTTCAATTAAGGGCTTTTTTTCTTCCTGTTTTAATTCATTTCTTCCATATTTTTCCAGGGCTTCATTTGCCTTTTCACTACTTAGCCCTTTTTTAATGTCTGATGAAAATAATTCTGCTGTTTCATCAATTTTCTTTTTATACCAATCCATCTTACCTCCTATAAAAAAAAGACTTTTGCTTAAAAAACAAAAGTCTTGCATACCTTTTAGGTTTTATCAACCGGGTTTAACCGTAATGACGATTGATAAATTTTTGCTACTCCCTAATGTATTATTATTTTATCAAAAATTTTCTAATTTTTAAACTTAAATTTTACTTATTTTTATTAGGAATCAATTTTTCCATTCCGCCCATATATGGTCTTAAAGGCTCAGGAATTTTTACGCTTCCGTCTTCTTGAAGAAGATTTTCAAGAAAAGCTATTAACATTCTTGGCGGTGCAACTACCGTATTGTTTAAGGTGTGTGCCAAATAATTTCCGTCTTTACCCTTTAATTTTATATTAAGTCTTCTTGCTTGAGCATCTCCTAAGTTTGAGCAAGAACCTACTTCAAAATATTTCTTTTGACGAGGTGACCAAGCTTCTACATCAAGAGATTTAACTTTTAAATCAGCAAGGTCTCCTGAACAACATTCAAGGGTTCTTACGGGAATTTCAAGACTTCTGAAAAATTCTACAGTATTGTTCCAAAGTTGATCGTACCAATAGGGAGAGTCTTCCGGTTTACAAATTACAACCATCTCTTGTTTTTCAAATTGATGGATTCTATAAACCCCTCTTTCTTCTATTCCATGAGCCCCAACTTCTTTTCTGAAACAAGGTGAATAAGAGGTTAAGGTAAGAGGCATGTCTTCTTCTGGACTTATAGTATCTATAAATTTTCCTATCATTGAGTGCTCGCTTGTGCCTATTAGATATAAGTCTTCTCCTTCGATTTTATACATCATATTTTCCATTTCTGCAAAAGACATAACTCCAGTTACAACATCGCTTCTAATCATAAAGGGTGGTACATAATAGGTAAATCCCTTGTTAATCATAAAATCTCTTGCATAAGATAAAATTGCAGAATGAAGCCTTGCTATATCTCCTCTTAAATAATAAAATCCATTACCTGATGTTTTTCTTGCAGCATCAAGATCTATTCCATTAAAGCTTTCCATAATATCTATGTGGTAAGGAATTTCATAAGGAGGAATTATAGGTTCGCCAAATTTTTCAATCTCAACATTTTCACTGTCGTCTTTTCCTATAGGAACTGTATCGGCAATCATTTGAGGAATTACCATCATTATTTCTCTTACTTTAGCTTCCAAATCTTTTTCTTTTTCTTCAAGTAAGTTTAATTCTTCATTTATTTTATTAACCTGATTTTTAACTTCTTCTGCCAGGTCTTTTTCTTTTTTCTGCATATGCATTCCAATTTGTTTAGAAAGGGAATTTCTTTTTGCACGAAGTTCATCACCCTTAGTTTTTGAATCTCTAAAGTCCTTATCAAGTTCAATAACTTGGTCTACAAGTTTAAGTTTTTCATCTTGGAATTTTTTCTTAATATTTTCCTTTACTAAATCAGGATTTTCCCTTAAAAATTTAATATCAAGCATTTTTTTCTCCTCTCAAATTTTATTTATTATTGCATAAAAAAACCGCCCCTATAAAGGGACGGTTTAACCGCGTTGCCACCCAATTTGATTCTTTCGAATCCTCTTTAAATGTATGACTCCGAGACGGATTCAAGTTTTACGACACTTTCTTGCACCAAACGAAAGCTCTCTTTAGCCGATACGACTTTACTATTTCTCTTCACAGTCCTATTAAATTAGCTTAAATTATACATTTAAATATTTTTAAAGTCAAGATTAAAAGAACCTATCTATTTATTTTCTTCTTCCTTGGAAGGAATAATTTTTACAAGACCTGCCTTAAGCATTATTTTTGCACAAATTACTGACATTATAATGGAAATTACAATCCAAATACCTTCTTTTCCTACAACTTTACCACCTGTCAAATGCCAAATAATCATAATTACTGCAGGAACACATAGGGGTAAAAGTTTATTCTTAATAGTATTTTTACCTGATTTATTTCCTGAAAGCATTGTATAAAATAGGGAACCAAATAGGGCAGGTAAAATATATTTAGATGCTACTTGAACGGGTTCTGATTGTAAAAATGGTTGAAGAGGAATTAAAAGAATAACTCCTAAGGCTATTATTAACATTGTAATAAGTGATGATGAAGCTATGGCAATTAAACTTATTACATCAGATTCTTCAGATCCTTGTTCCAAATTCATAAGAGCTTGAGCATTTAAGGCACAGGGAATTTTTAAGTTTGTAACATTTCCGGTTATATATGCAAGATAAGTTCCAGATCCTAAAATAGGTCCATAACTTATAAATTCTGCAAGAACTGTTGGAATGAAAACTGCAAGAAGAGTACTTGCTATGGCTAAAACTTCTTTTAAATCAAATCTTAAGCTATAAGATACTGCTATTAAATAGGGAACTAAAAGCATGGCACCTATACTTAATACAGATCCTATTCTTCCTACTCTGTGAATTGTATTAAAATATTTTGTTTTTTGTAAATCTTTATTATCCATGATTTCCTCCTATAAAAGCATGCTTTCAAAAATAATTGAAAGTCCCATTCCTACAATAAGGGCAAAGGCTAAAACAAATTCTTTCATCCAGGATATCTTCATTTTTTCTGCAAGTTTTAAAAGAATAAGGGAAACTAAAAAACTTGCTACAAAAACAAGAATGGAAACTTTTCCTTTAAGTAGTTGAGATACTGAAAGTACTGTAATCATTGCAAGAGTGAAGTAACCTATTATTAAAGTACCTTCTGCTCCACTCTTAGTTTTAAATTTCGTTACTCCCTTGTGGTAAGACTTACCTAAGAATATATTTAAAACTGCTGCAAAAATTATACTTATACTCATCACCATAAAAATTGCAGGAACTAAGTTTACATCTGTTCCATTTATAAATTCTGACATATTTTCATAACCTGCAGCACTTGTTACCATACTTGCAGCAGTAAGCTCATACATAAGAGCTCCTATAACTGATAGTCTAAACCATGCCCATGGTGTACCTACAACTGTAGATAAACTTGCAAGTCCAATGTCTATTGATACTGATGGCACTATGGAAAAAAGTACCGATGATTTTATAACCTTATTAATATCTTTATTAGTAAATCCCAGTTCTTTTGCTCTTTTTATTGCAAGTCTTAATGATACTAAAATAAACACAACTACTATAAGCAGGGAACAAATTACCATAATATAAAGGGATTTCCCATTAACTATATCTCTAACTTTCATAATAACCTCCTGTTAAATTATGCTTGAATTTTCGGGTCTCTTACCTTTAATTTTTTAGGTATTGGAGAAATATATTTTTCTCCCCTTTCTTCAATTAATTCTTCCTTTGCTTTTTTTATAATTTCAGGATTATTTAAAGCTCTTATTGCAGTTAAGGCTAAAGTGCCAACTGCTCTGTCCATGCCTTTTTTCGCAATCTCTGTCTTTCCTTGAGAAACTCTTTGCCAAGAGTGAAGAGGAGTTGCAAAGGCTGCTGTTGAAATTAAACATTGGGCGGTGGGAACGCATTTACTAAAATCTCCAACATCTGTTGATCCATTTGCCATATCTGAATCTTTTCCCATTATTATAACGTCGCTTATAAGGCCTTTTTCAGCATATTCCTTAGCCTTGGTCATTCCCACAAATCTTGACAGACTTTTTACGGTTCCGTCTATAATTTCAGGACTTAAAGTGGTCATAAATTTTTTTGCTTCCTTGTAATCTTCTTGACTATAATCTTGACCTCCTATATCTTTTAAGGCTTCTTCCATTAATTTTGATAAAGTAGGATTTGGAAGATAATCTGAAAGCGCCAAATTAAATTCAACATTTAACTGAGTCCCTGTCATAAGAGCTGCACCCTTTGCACAATCTACAACTCTTTCATAGGCTGACATGGCATCTTCCATCCTTGGAGCTCTTATAAAATAATAAACTGCCCCACTTGCTTGAACTACATTTGGAGCCTTTCCCCCAACATCTAAGTATGAATAGTGCATTCTAATATCACTTTTAACATGTTCTCTTAAATAATTAACTCCCACATTCATAAGTTCGCAGGCATCAAGAGCAGATCTACCTAATTCAGGTGATGCAGCTGCGTGAGAGCTTATTCCCTTAAATTTAAAAGTTGCAATTACATTTGCAAGAGAGCCACATTCCCAAACAGAATTTACAGAAGCAGGATGCCAAGTAAAACCTACATCTAAGTCATCAAAAATTCCATCTCTTGCCATAAATGTTTTTCCGGCGTCTCTTTCTTCAGAAGGAGTCCCAAAAATTTTAATCGTCCCTTTTTTATTTTCTTTTTCCATATAGGCCTTTAAAACAAAAGCCGCAGCTATGGCACCTACTCCCAAAAGATTGTGACCACAACCATGACCAGCTCCATTTTCCACTAAAGCTTCTTGTTTTAAAGAACATTCCTTTTGACTAAGTCCGGGTAGAGCATCATACTCTGCTGTAAAAGCAATTACAGGCTTACCTTCTCCCCAAGTTGCCATAAAACTTGTAGGCATATTTGCAAGACCTTCTTCAACTTCAAAGCCTTCTTTTCTAATTGCATCACAAAGAATTTTTTGGCTTTTAAATTCTTCCAGTCCCAGCTCTGGATTGTCCCAAATAGCATCACTAAGCCTTCTGTAACTGTCTTTCTTGCTGTCAATAATTTCTTTTACAATTTTTACGTCTTCCATTAAATCTCTCCCTTCTTTAAGTTTAAAAAAACTTTTATTTTATTTATAATATCACCCTGCTAATAAACAATCAAATAAGTAAAATATAATATGATATACGTTTTCAAATTATTTTACAAATAAAAAAGAGCAAAATTAATTGCTCTTTAAAGGTTTTCTTTTAATTTAGGAAAAGCTTTGTTTTTTTATCAACTAAGAGTTCTGGCACATCTATTCATTAGCTATTGTTTAAAACTTTAAGATTTTCCTATATAAGTTTTTTAAATCCAACTTCAAATATTTAAAATAAATTATTTTATTTGATCAATTAAATTTACCATTTCTATAGCTGAAACTGCTGCTTCAAATCCTTTATTTCCAGCTTTTGTCCCTGCACGTTCTATTGCCTGTTCAATAGAATCTGTTGTAAGGACTCCAAATATTACTGGAATTCCTGTTTTTAAAGATGTTTGTGCAATTCCCTTTGAAACTTCACTTGAAACATATTCAAAATGAGAAGTTGCTCCCCTTATTACTGCTCCAAGACAAATTACAGCATGGAAATTTTTTGATTCTGCACACTCTTGAGCTATAAGAGGAATTTCAAAAGCACCAGGAACCCAAAAAATCTCAATTTCATCTTCTTTTACTCCATGACGACTTAAACCGTCTATGGCTCCATCCAATAATTTTGATCCTATAAATTCATTAAATCTTCCTACTATTATTGCAAACTTTTTACCTTTTGCAGTAAGGTCTCCACCGTGAATTCTCATTTTTCCTCCTCAAATTCTTTTAAAATATGTTTCATTTTTTTTGCTTTAGTCTTTAAATAAAATCTGTCCACTTCATTGGACTTAATTTCTATGGGTACTCTTTCCTTTATTTCCATTCCATATTCTTCCAAAGAATATACCTTGTCAGGATTATTTGTTAAAAGCCTTAATTCATGAACTCCCAAATCTTGTAAAATTTGTGCCCCTTTTGAATAATCTCTCATATCTTCAGGAAAACCCAAAGCAAGATTTGCTTCAACTGTATCCATACCTTGGTCTTGAAGGGCATAGGCACGAATTTTATTTAAAAGTCCTATTCCTCTTCCTTCCTGTCTCATGTACAAAAGGATACCTCTACCCTCTTCATTAATTCTTTTCATGGCAAGTTGTAGCTGATTTCCACAGTCGCACCTTAAAGAACCGAAAGCATCTCCTGTTAAACATTCAGAGTGAACTCTGCAAAGAAGATTTTTTCCATCTCCTATATTTCCCTTAACAAGGGCAACGTGATGTTCTCCAGTAATAGTGTCTAAATAGGCGTGAGCTGTAAACTCTCCATATTTTGTAGGAAGTTTTGCCTCAGCTATTTTTCTCACCATTTTTTCATGTTTCTTTCTATATTTTGCAATGGCATCAATAGTTGTGATTTTCATATTAAATTTTTCAGCAAGGGCAAAAATATCCTTTCCCCTTAACATGTGGCCGTCTTCAGCCATAATTTCACAACAAAGACCAATTTCTTTAAGACCTGCTATTTTTAAAAGATCTACAGTTCCTTCTGTATGACCCCTTCTTACTAAAACTCCCCCTGTCCTTGCAATTAAAGGAAACATATGACCCGGTCTTCTAAAATCTTCAGGACTTGCAGAATCTTCTGTTGTTTTTATTGCAGTTAAACTTCTTTCATAGGCGGAAATTCCCGTACTTGTATCCTTATGATCAATGGAAACTGTAAATGCCGTTGAATGATTATCTGTGTTTTCATTTACCATTTGAGGTAAACCAAGTTTTTCTCCATAAAACTTACTCATAGGCATACAGATTAAACCCCTGGCATATTTTGCCATCATATTAATATTTTCAGGACTGGCAAATTCTGCCGCACAAATAAAATCTCCTTCATTTTCCCTGTCTGGATCATCAGTAACAATGATTATTTCTCCATTTTTAAGTGCTTTTACAACTTCTTCAATAGTATTAATTTTCATATCTACTCCTTAAAAATCTTTAAGCAAGTCCATTGAAATTTCACTTTCCCTATAGGGAGTAAAAAGTCTTTCAATGTACCTACCTATAATATCAGTTTCAATATTTATTAAATCTCCTGTCCTAAGTTTGGTAAGGGTGGTTTCCTTTAAAGTTGTGGGAATAATGGAAACTACAAAAGAATCTCCATTTACTTTTGATACTGTAAGAGAGATGCCGTTAAGGGTAACTGAACCTTTCTTTACTATATACTTTAAAATTTCTTTAGAGGTGCTTATGTGATATTCCACAAGATTATTTAAATTTACAATTTTTATTATCCTGCCCAGTCCATCAACGTGGCCTTGAACAATATGACCATTTAATCTTCCATTAGAAGGAAGAGCCCTTTCAAGATTTACAAAAGAACCCTTTTTTATTTCTTTTAAAGTCGTCCCATCAATAGTTGCCTTCATAATATCAGCCTCAAAAAAATCTTTGCCTAAATTTGTAACTGTAAGGCAAACTCCATTTGTTGCAATGGACTCTCCAAGACCTATGTCAGTAACTTTTTTTGCCCTAATTTTAATTTTATAAAGGTTATTTTTCTTTTGTATACTTTCAACTATTCCCACTTCTTCAATTATTCCGGTAAACATATTTCACCTCTTATGCACAAATCTTCATCAAACCTGTCAATTTTTATATTTTTTAACCTTATGGAATCTTCTAAATTTTTAAAACCTTGACCTTCAACACTTGTAAGAGCATCTCTTCCTCCTATTATTTTAGGAGCTAAGAAAAAATATCCATAATTTACGAGACCCTCACTTAACATGGAAAAATTTAAATTTCCCCCTCCTTCAAGAAGGATACTTGAAATATTTCTTGAACCTAAATCTTTAAGCATTTCCCTTAAATCCACTTGCTTATCTGAATTTGTTACAACAATTTCAAGGTTTTCAACCTTACAAAGTTTTTTATAAACTTCCCTGTCATAATTTTTGCTTGTATAGATATAAGTTTTACTTCCTATATCTTTTTTTAAGAGCTTTGAATCCAAAGGAATCCTAAGCTTAGAATCCACAATAATTCTATTGGGCTGAGATGGATTTAAAATATCTCTTACATTAAGACTCGGATCATCTTTAATAATTGTATTTATGCCAACTAAAATTCCGTCTAAATCATTTCTTAAACTATGGGCAAATCTTCTTGAAGCTTCAGAACTTATCCACTTGGAATTTCCTGTAAAAGTTGCAATTTTTCCATCAAGACTTGTTGCAGTTTTCAAAACTACATAAGGTCTTTTATTTTTAATAAAATAAAAAAACTTTTTGTTTAAGTCCCGACATTGGTCTTGTAAAACTCCCAGCCTTACTTCAATTCCATTGTCTCTTAATTTTTGAATCCCCTTGCCTGCAACTTTTTCATTTGAATCAAGACATCCCACCACAACTCTTTTAATTTTTGATTTAATAATTAAATCTGTACATGGTGGAGTCTTGCCAAAATGAGAGCAGGGCTCCAGATTTACATAAAGATCTGAGCCTTCAAGAGAAACCTTTGAATTTAAAATTGCATTTCTTTCAGCATGGTTTTCTCCAAATTTTTCATGATAACCCTGAGAAATAATCTTCCCATCTTTTACAATAACGCACCCTACAAGAGGGTTTGACCTTGTATGTCCTCTTCCAAGTTTTGCAAGTTCAATTGTTTTTTTAATAAATAATTCGTCTAATTCCATAAAAAAAAGCCCCTTTCAAGGCTTACAAAAATATTACTTCTTTCATCCGGACTATAACCGTCGGTATCGGAATTTCACCGATTCATGCAAATGCTCGCGGACTTTACCGCCGGTGAGGAATTACACCTCGCCCTGAAGATTTAAAAATATTTACTTACTTAATATAATAGCATTATGGTAAATTATGTCAAGTCAATGTTTTCCTAGTCCTTCGTTAAAAATTCCTTAGCAAATTTTACTTGAGCAAGACTTCCATATTTTAAAGCCCTTTCGTCCATATCAAAATGCTCATTGTGATGCTCTGCATAAATTCCCTTTTCCCTATTTCTAATGCCCACAAAGGCAAATAAACTAGGGGCTAGGCTCCTATAAAAACTGAAGGATTCTGAAGCAAACCAAATTTCCTTTTTATGAAGATCAAAAATTTCAAGATCCCTTATGGCAGAATTTGCCAGATTGGAAAGTTTTTCATCATTTATAACAGGGCCTTCCTTAAAGCCGGACTCCTTGGTAAACTCAAGGCTACACCTGCTAGCGGCACTTATATTTTCCGCAACATTTTTTAAAACTTCATAAGCTTTTTTACCTTCATCCACATCATAAAATCTCATTGTTCCCGTAACCCTTACAGTGTCTGGAATAATATTTCTCTGTTGACCTCCATTTATTGAACCAAGACCTAAAGTGACAGTTTTAGTAACATCAATTTGATTTACCCAAGCAGAAGCTAGACCATTAATAATATTTGCAGCTGCAAAAATTGGATTAATAGAAAGATCCGGTCTAGACCCATGTCCACCCTTTCCATGAACGGTAAAATCAATTATAGCAGAGCCTGCCATAACAGGGCCTGGGGTGAAACTTATAGATCCCACATCCATAAAAGAAACTAAATGATTTCCATAAATGCCATCAATTTTAAGTTTTTTAAGCTCCTCTATCATAGGTCGGATACCCGTTCCCAATTCTTCTCCCTCTTCAAAAATAAAAATGATTTTTCCCCTTAGATCCTCCTTATATTTTGTCAAAATTTTTGCGGAATTAAGAAGCATTGCCATATGACCGTCATGACCACAGGCATGCATAATGCCCTTATTTTCAGAAACCGAAACTTTTTCACAAGTCATATTGCACTTATTTTCCTCAATGGGAAGGCCGTCAATATCAGATCTTATACCCAATGTTTTCCCCGGCTTTTTTGTATCAAGGACAGCATAAAAGCCTGTCCCCTTCACCTCTTTAATTTCTAAACCCAAACTTTTCATCTGATCTTTTAAAAATTCAGAAGTTTTTATTTCTTTTCCCGAAAGCTCCGGATAAGTATGAAAAAATCTTCTAGTTTTTACCAAAAAATCAAAACTATTTTCTATTTCATCAATAATTTTTTTATCAAAATCCTCCATTTTTATCTCCTTAAATAATTTCACTAATAGTTTAGCAATAAATGACTTATATGTTAAATAAAAAATAACCCGACTTATAAATCGAGTTATTTTTCTTTCTTATTTTACAAAAACATATTTTTTCATTCTATCAAAAGCTTCTTTAACTCTTGACAGAGGTAGGGCTAAGTTCAATCTTATATGGTAAGGTCCGTGGAACATTCTACCATCTTGCCATGCTAGTCCAACATCCCATCCTGCTTTTTCTATTTCTTCTATACTTATATTATTTTTCTTGCAATATTCAGTGCAATCTATAAAAAGCATATAAGTTCCTTGAGGCTTGCTATATTTTACTCCTTCAAAGTTTTCGTCAATGAATTTTGTTGCATACTCAAGATTTCCCTTTATTACTTCAAGCATTTCTTGGGCCCATTGATCTCCTGTTTCTGAATAAGCTCCTATTAGTCCATACATTGAAAGTACATTCATCTCGTTGTAATGGC